>JALZOI010000041.1 GCA_030857245.1 Myxococcota bacterium | reverse complement strand
AGCCCGACGCCCTCGAAGTCGTCGCCCACGAGCTGCTCGCGCAAGCCCGCCTCGGCGGGTGCGAGCCGCAGGATCGCGCGCGCCGCCTCGCCGCGATCCTGCGTCCACGCGCTGACCCGCAGCGTGCCGCGGCGATCCTCGGCGCTGTGATCTGCGGCGCTGTTGATCGACCACTCGGTGAGCTCGGGCGCGAGGTCGAACAGGGGATCGAGGTCCTGCGGCCTGACCGCGACGCGCATCGTCGCTGCGAGCTGCAGCGTGATCTCGCGATCGCTCATGGGATCCGACATATCACGCCCGCATGCGAGTATCAGCCATGGCCTCATCGCGTCACGCCGAGCTCACTGCTGCGTGGGATCGCCTCGCACGCGCGGGCCGCAACGGTCCCCTCGACGAGCGCACGTGCCGGCTCGTCGAGCTCGCGGTCGCGATCGGCACGCGCGATCGCGACGCGATCCGGGATGCGCATCAACGCGCGATCGAGCTCGGCGCGTTCGGCGAGGAGATCGATCAGCTCGTCGCGCTCGCGGCCGCGACGATCGGCAAGCCCGCGACGCTCGCGATCTCGACGTGGCTCGGCCTCGACGCGACCGCAGGCAGTGCGCCGACCGCCGCACCATCATCGAACGTGAAGCCGAGCGACGCCTGAGCCGGCGCAGATTGGCCGCCAAGGCCGCCAATGGACGCCAAGGATCCGAAGAAGAAAGGTCGGTGGTGCCCCCCAGTCCTTGAATTTTTGTTGGCGTTCTTGGCGCTCTTGGCGGCCAATCTCTCCCGCTCTCTGAGCCCCCAGGGCAGATCGGGCCCCACCTGCCGGATCCGTGGACCTCGGATCAGGGGAGCTGCTTGAGCGCGCGTCCCGCGGCGCCCTTGACGTCGAGGTCGGCGTCCTGCTGCGCGGCCTGATCGAGCGCCCCCCGGGCCTCCTTGGCGCCGAGCTTGCCGAGGCTTGCGGCGGCGTGCTTGCGCACCGTCGCCTCGGGGTCCTTCGTGAGCGCGGCGATCAGCACGCGCACGGTCCCGGCATCGTGGCAGGTCGCGCTCTGGAACGCCGCCCAGCCGCGCGCCTGCGCGTTTGGATGCCTGGCGACGACATCGGCGAGCGCCTTCGCGGCACGTGGGTCCTGGCAGGCCGCGACGAGCGCATCGATGGCGCCGTCGTAGAGCGACGTGCTCTTGCCCGCGAGTTGCTCGAGGGCGACGTCGATCGGATCGCGCTGCGCCGTCACCAGCGCCTGGCCGGGCTGCGAGGTCAGCTCGAGCGTCGTGAGGTCGACGCGGTGGCGGACCAGCAGCGAGCCACGCTGGTCGGTCGACCACATCGTGAGCGTGGTGCCTTCGATCGCGGGGGCGCGCACGAGCTTGCGGACCGCCGGCAAGTCCATCGTCGCGGTGCCCGGATCGAGGATCGGCTGCTCGCCGCGCGCCAGCAGGAGCAGCGCGACCTTCGCGAGCGCGGCCGCGTCGGTCACGCCGCGCGATCGGACCGCGCGCAGCGCTTCCTTGCCGGTCAGCGGATCGGCGGTGCCATCGACGACCACGACGCCCCGATACTCGACGGTGTTCGCGGCGTAGAACAGCTCCACGCCCGGCACCTGGACGTCGTGCCACGGATTGATCCCGAGGTCCGCGCCAGCCCAGGCCTGCAGCCGCTCCAATGTCGTACCGGTCGTCGTCCCGGCGGTGCTGTCAGGCGTCGTCATCGCGGTGGCGTCCTTTCCAGATCCGGCCGGGTCGCTGGCCTTTCCGGATCCCTCGGGCTTCGAGTTGCTGGCGGTGCCGCCGGAGCAGCCGGCGAGCACGATGATCGCGAACACGCAGCGCCGCAGGTTCCGCATCGGCGGTGAGCCTACCAGGTCACTGCGCCGCGGCGCTGCGGGCGATCCTGAAGTCGACCGCGATCGTGTCGGCGAGTACCGGCGCGAGCGCGTGCGTCTGGTCGCGGTCGATCACGAGCCGCTGGTAGGCGGTGAACGGGATCGCGACCAGGACGGGAGGGCGGGCGTCCGGCCCGGCGCTCGTCGCCCACGCGAACACCAGCTGATCGTCCTCGCGACGCGCGAACCACAGGTGCGCGCCCTCGGCGTAGGGCAGGGCGTACCACTCGAGCAGCTGGAGCTTGAGCGCCTCGATCGTGCGGTCGTCGAGCCCGGCATCCAGGATCATCAGCTTCTCGCGCAGCGCCTGGACCCCGAAGATCGCGCGCAGCTGCGGCCGGAACTTCGGCGCCCACGACTTCGCGAGCGGCGCGCTGCGCTCCTCGACCGTCGCGACGAAGCTGCGCTCGGTGAACTGCACGGCGTCCTGCCAGGTCGCCAGCGCCTGCTCCGGGAACACCGTGAACCACTGCCAGCGGTCGAAGTCGGTGTACGCGATCAGCTTGTCGAGCTGGACCCGCGCATCACAGCGCGGGCACCGGAACTGGTGGAAGTCACCGCGCAGGATCGACGCCCGGACGTCGGGGAGGTTCGTGACGTGGAGGCTGTCGGCCGCCATCACCTCGAAGCTCGCACCGCACCCGCAGTGGACCTCGGCCGGCTCGAACCTGCTCACGGCGCACCTCCGACGCCGCCGGCGGTGCCGGGGGCGGGGCGCGGGCCGGCACCGGGCGTGGCGGCGCCCGCCATGATCTGCGGCGAGTGGCTCCGATCGATCTGGGTCGCCATGAAGTTCGCGGCGTCCGGATCCTTGCTCCGCAGGAGGCCGCCGACCGGCACGTCGGGACCCGCTTCTTGCTCCGCGTAGTACACGGCGTAGGCATCCGCGAACCACTCCTTCGGCGCGCGGAACTGATAGTTGGTCGCCTTCTGCGCGAGCTTGGCGTTCGCGAACGACCACCAGTGGTTCGCGTCGCCGTAGCCCCGGACGAAGTTGCGCTCGTTCTGCGGCTGCCACGCGTTCGCGCTCCAGAAGGCCGAGCTGTGGTGCCACGTCGCGAGGTTGTTCAACACGCTGACCGGCCCGGTCGTCGGTGCGGCGGCGACGGGAGGCTGCGCCGGCGACTTCGCGGCGCGGATCGCGTTGAGCTCGGTCAGGAACAGCGTGCCGTTCGTCGCCGCGCGGATCATCGCCGCGCGGTAGTCGCCGATGTCGGAGGCCGGGTAGCCGTGCGCGTTGAGCCCGCCGCCCGCGGCGATCATCGCATCCACCCACGCGGTCGGCGTGCCGTGGTTCTGCCAGGCTCCGGCCCACGCCTCGCCCTGCACGGCCGCCATGATCGTAAGCTGGTTGTCGACGGCGTGCCCGAGCTCGTGGCGGAGCGTCTCGTTGAACTTCGGCATCGTGCCGCCATAGACGGCGTCGCCCGACATCACGGCGCCCGTGGGACCGGCAAGCCCGATGACGGCCGAGTTGTCCCAGCCGGCGGACGTATCGCGGCCCGCGTAGTAGCCACCGTTGCTGCCGGACTGGCGGAGCAGGTGCAGCAACGCCGGGTTCGACTCGATCTGTCCCGGCGGCATGCGCTCCATGATCTGCCAGGCCTTGCGCAGGCCCTCGGCGGTCCACGGCGAGATCGGTTTACTGGCGTGCACGCCACCCGCCGCGCTCTGCCCGGGGCCGCCGGTGCCGCCGACGGTCGTGCCGAAGCGGACGCTCGCCATCAGCTCGAGCGTCGAGATCACGCTCTCGCCGGTCGCGGGGTCGAACCACTTCTTGAGGTTCGCCGACGTTCGCTCGCCCTGGCGCATGCCGCGCTCGAGCCCGTTGATGACGTCGAGGTGCTTGTTCGACGCCGCCTTCAGGTGGTTGTAGTTGACGGCGACGTCGGTGCCCGCCTGGGTCACCAGCCCGAGCAGGCCCGCGGCGCCGAGGCTGGTCCAGAGCAGCCCGAGCGCGACGGGATCCTGGAGCTGCGTCGTGATCGTGGTGGGATCCGCGGTGTTCTGGCGCACGACCTGGAGCACCGCGGGAGGGCAGTGCCGCTGCGCAAGGGTCCACATGTCCGCCCAGCCGACGAGCTCGTCGAACTCGGCCTTCGGCGCCTCGCCGAGCAGCTGCGACCAGTGCTGCGGCGTGAGCTCCGCGAGCTTGCCGGCCTGGTCGAGCCAGTGCACCGCCCACTTGAGCGGCAGGTTCAGGTACGTGACGACCCGGAACGTCTCGGCGCCCGTGCCGGCGCGCGTCACGATCGCACGGGTCAGCGTGTGATCGTCGCGGACCGTCGCCCGCTGCGCGGCGCTCAGCTGGTTGACCGCGAACCGGATCGCCGCGGCGTCCCCGGTCCACCAGCCCCGCTTGAGCGCCTGCAGCCGGTCCCACGGCGGGACCAGATCGGCCGGACCGTTGACGACGAACGCGCGATAGCCGGCCTCGTACGCGCGGAGCTCGTCCATGTCAGCCGGCGACGCGGTGCCGATCACGCGCCGCCACTGCGCCTGATCGAGGCCGTCGATCGCGCCAGACGTGATCAGCCAGTAGATCTTCCAGCGCACGTTGAAGTGCACGGCCGCCGAGAAGAACCGCACCATCTCGCCGGCGTCGAACGCGCCGACGAGCCGACGGATCGTGGCGCGGAAGCCTTCCTCGGTCGCGAACCGCCGCTTCTCGGCGTCGGTGAGCGCGCCGACCCGACGGATCGCCTCGCCCTCGTCGACGTTGCCGATCCAGTTGCCGCGCGAGGTCGCGTCGAGATCTCCGAGCGCGTCGCGATGGATGCCGGGCGCCGCGCTGCCGAGCGGCCCGGCCTGGCCACCGCTGACGACCGCGCTCGCGGCTGCATCGGCCTCGACCTCGTGGGCATCGCCGGGCGAGCTGACCGACATCCCGTCGCCGCTGGCCTTGGCCGCGGGGCCGCCACCTTGCGCCACGTGCGCGAGCTCGTGGGCCAGCAGGTGCTTGCCCTCGGGCGTTCCCGGCGCATAGCCGCCCTGGTCGAAGTAGATGTCGCTGCCGACGGTGAACGCCCTCGCATTGACGCCGCGCGCCGCGTCGGCCGCGTCGGCGCCGGTGTGGATGCGCACCTTGCTGAAGTCAGTCTCGAAGCCGGCTTCCATGTCCGCCCGCACGGCCGGGTCGAGGGCCGCCCCGGTGCTGCGCGCCTGCGCCTGACCGACGACCGCACCGGCGTGCTGGCCCTCGATCGAGTCCGCGCTCGCCGCCTTGCGGTTGATCACGAGGTCGGCGTCGGTGCTCGCCGGACCGGCGGTCGCCGCGGCCTGGAGATCGCTGGCCACCGGGCGCGCGCCGGGCTCGGCGCCACGCGACGTGGCTCCGGCGGGGTCCTCTGCCGCCATCGACGCAGCCTCCGTGGGCGCGCGGTCGGCGCCATCGACGAGGGTCGCCGTGCCGGGCGCCGGGTCCTCGTCGCTGTCATCGGCGGACGGGCGCTTGCCGGTCGCGCCTGTCCGCTTCGGATCCGGCGCGATGCGCTCGACCAGGGTCTGCTTCCCAGGGCCCGCGCCGGTCGCGCCGGTCGCATCAGGGGTCGAGTCCTTGCCACTGCGATGATCTCGGGACACGGGGGCCACGGTTCCTCCAGCGCGATCATACGGCAACACCCCGCCCAGCCTCCCCGCGGACGGCCGACGAGCTGCGACGGTCGACCGTGGGCGATCTCGCACGCCCCGGACATCGTTAGGCTAAAGCAAGAGGCGGGCCATTAGCGCTTTACAGGCCCACGTTTTCTGCGTACGCTTTTTCAAGCCTCGTACCAACGTGAGATCGTCTGTGATGACCACCCTAACCTCGCGTAAAGCATAAGGAGTTCCCGATGGGCATGGAGATGCGTCAGGAACTGAAGCTGTCGCAGCAGCTGGTGATGACACCGCAGCTGCAACAGGCGATCCGGCTGCTGCAGCTGTCCCGGATGGAGCTGGCCGAGCTGGTCCACGACGAGATGCTCGAGAATCCCATCCTCGACGACGAGATGGACCTCGAGAACGAACGGAGCCGCGAGCGGGACGAGATGGGCGGCGACGAGCAGGCCCTCCACCAGATGGAGGGGGCGGGCTCCACCGAGACCGCCATGGAGGGCTCGGTCGTCGACGGCGTGGCCCAGACCGAGATCAAGGGCGACGCCACGGCGGTCAACGAGATCGACTGGGAGAATTACCTCGATAACTACTCGATGGGCCCGCCGATGCCGGCCTTCCGCGGTGACGGCGAGGAGATGCCGTCGCTCGAGGCGACGCTCACCAAGCCCGCGAGCCTGCACGACCACCTGGCGTGGCAGCTCAAGATGACGAACCTGCCGCAGGACCAGCTCGAGATCGGGATGGAGATCCTCGGCAACATCGACGCCGACGGCTACTTCAAGGACCCGCCGCTCGACGAGCTCGCTGCCGACCTCGGCGCGGACCCGGTGGTCTGCGAGACCGTGCTCGAGAAGATCCAGAGCTTCGATCCGATCGGCATCGGCGCGCGCTCGCTCGCCGAGTGCATGTTGATCCAGTGCATCGCCGCCGGTCAGGACGACGACCTGTGCGTGAAGATGATCAAGAGCCACCTCGGCAACCTGGAGAAGAAGAACTACCAGGCGATCGCGCGCGACCTGAAGCAGCCGCTCGAGGAGATCTACGAGGCCGCGAAGGTCATCATGGACTTCGACCCGCGCCCAGGCCGCCAGTACTCGACCGACGATCCGCACTACGTCACGCCCGACGTCTACATCCACAAGGTCGGCGACAAGTACTTCGTCGTCCCGAACGATGACGGTCTGCCGAAGCTCAAGATCAGCGGCTTCTACAAGAACGCGATGGGCAACTCGGCGGCGTCGAAGGACTACGTCCAGGACAAGCTGCGGAGCGCGCAGTGGCTGATCCGCTCGATCCAGCAGCGCCAGCGCACGATCATCAAGGTCGCCGAGTCGATCCTGAAGTTCCAGCGCGAGTTCTTCGACAAGGGCATCGCGCACCTGAAGCCGCTGATCCTCCGCGATGTTGCCGAGGACATCGGGATGCACGAGTCGACCGTGTCGCGCGTGACGACCTCGAAGTACGTGCACACGCCGCAGGGCATCTTCGAGCTCAAGTTCTTCTTCAACAGCGGCATCTCGCGCACGAACGGCGAGGACCTGGCGTCGCAGGCGGTGAAGTCGAAGATCAAGGAGCTGGTCGATCAGGAGGACCCGAAGCGTCCGCACTCCGACCAGAAGATCGTCGAGCTCCTCAAGAAGACGGGCATCGACATCGCCCGCCGCACGGTCGCGAAGTACCGCGAGCAGCTCGGGATCCTGAGCTCCTCCAAGCGCAAGCAGGTCTTCTAGATCGCCGATCGGCTCGAGCGTTTGGCGATCTAGCTAGGAGCCCGTTGGGGGAGCGCTCGGGAGAACGCGCGCACGCTCGACGCGCCGTGGGCTGCTGCGCGGATGGGCGTCGTCCGCGGCGTCCGCCGAAGAGCCGCCGGCGCATGCGCGGACGAGGGCAAGGTACGCGCGGGGCAAGGACCGGCCGCGATAGTTACGGCCGCCGGTCCGACCCCATCCTGCTCGCGGTCGCCCACGGCGGTCTCGCCTTGACGTGTCGTGAGTACCGCCTGAACGCACGGTCCGGATCGCTGTACGCAACCGGCGTGTTCTCGTCGCGTGGCCGCCGCCGGGTACGGGTGGGGCTACCGGGCGAGACCTCGGCGGCGGTCGCGCGTACAACCAGGTATGGCGACGAAGCCGCCGCCGTTCATCACGTTCACGGCAGCTGGCGAGCCGGCGCCGGACCCGGCGGCATCAAATGATCATCAACGTCGGATGATCCGCTGGTGACGAGTGGCGTACCATCGATCACGCAACCCATCACGGAGGGCTCGATGCAACTAGCGGTGACGTTCCGGCACATGGAACCGACCGAGGCACTGAAGACGTACGCGAAGGAACGCATGGAGCGAGTCCGGAAGTACCTCCCGGATCCGATCTCCTGCCACGTCGTGCTCAGCACGGAGCGGCACAACCATCGCGTCGACGTCACCTTCCAGCTCCACAACGGCCTGTCGGTCGCCGGCCACGAGACGACCGAGAACATGTACAGCTCGATCGACCTCTGCATCGCCAAGATCGAGCGACAGGTCCGCAAGTACAAGGGCAAGCTCGAGGGCATGAAGGCGCGGCCGCACCACGTCGAGGCGCTGCCGTGGTCGCACTCGATCGTGTCGGAGGCGTTTCACGGGCTCGATGGCGAGCCGGTCGGAAGCAAACCGGGAACGATCCCACCTCCCGACGTAAATTCTCCATCTCCGGAGTTCAAGGTCGTCAAGACCGAGAAGTTCCACGCGCAGCCGATGTCCGTCGCCGACGCGATCGTGCAGCTGAACCTGCAACACGAGGCCTTCCTCGTGTTCCGGCACGACACCGACAGCCGCGTCGCGGTGGTCTACAAGCGTGAAGACGGCGCGTACGGGCTCATCGAAACGCCGACCGCCGTGACCTAGAAAGGCGCCCCGCCGGGACGACAACCGGCCGAAAGTGGTACGTTGTTCGGCGGCTGATGAAGATCGTCGACCTCATCAAGCGCGAGATGGTCGTGCCCGCGCTCAAGGCGACCGACAAGCGCGGCATCCTCGAGGAGCTCGCTGCCTACATGGGCGGGCACCACCCGCGCATCGATCGCACGCAGCTCGCGAAGGTGCTGATCGAACGCGAGCAGCTCGCGTCGACCGCGATCGGCGAGGGCGTCGCGATCCCGCACGGCAAGCTGAGCACCGTCGGCGAGATCGTCGCGTGTCTGGGGCGCGCGACGGCCGGCGTCGAGTTCGACTCGATGGACGGCCAGCCGACGTACCTGTTCTTCGTGCTGGTGGCCCCGGAGTCGTCCACGGGCGCGCACCTCAAGGCGCTCGCCCGGATCAGCCGGGTCTTCAAGGATCCGGAGTTCCGCCGCCGGCTGCTCGCTGCGCCCGACGGCGAGTCGATGTACCACGTGGTAGCCACCGAGGACGCCAAGTACTGAATGTCGAGCCCGATCACGGTGCCAATCTCGGTCGCCGAGCTGGTCGAGCGCGCCGAGCTGGGTGTCAGGGCGGTAGCGGGGTTGGCGGGGCTCTCGCGAACCGTGACCGCGCCGCGCATCCAGAAGCCGGGGCTGGCGCTCACCGGCTGGCACGAGCAGCTCCACGACGGCCGCGTCCTCGTGCTCGGCGGCACCGAGATCGACTACCTCGCCGACCACGAGCCCGCGCGCTCGATCGGCGTGGCCACGATGCTGGCGAGTAACCCTGCCTGCGTCGTCGTCTGCCGCGATCTCTCCCCACCGACCGAGCTGCTCGCCGCCGGCGAGGCGAACCACGTGCCGGTGCTGGTGTCGACGCTCGTGACGGCCGACTTCATCGCGCGGGTCAACGGCTGGATGGCCGACCGGCTCGAGGCGTCCGCCGAGGTCCACGGCGTCCTCCTCGACGTGCTCGGCGTCGGCATCTTGCTGACGGGCAAGAGCGGCATCGGCAAGAGCGAGACCGCGCTCGACCTCGTGGTCCGCGGCCACCGGTTCGTCGCCGACGACATCATCCGCATCCGCCGGCAGGGCGGGTACCTCGTGGGGCGGAGCGCCGGGATCATCGGCCACCACATGGAGATCCGCGGCCTCGGGATCATCAACGTCAAGGATCTGTTCGGCGTCTCCGCGGTGCGCGAGACCAAGAAGATCGAGCTCGTCATCGAGCTGCTCGAGTGGTCCGACGGCCACGAGTACGACCGGCTCGGCTTCGACGATCGGACCGACGATCTGCTCGGGCTGCTGGTGCCGTCGGTCCGCCTGCCGGTGCGCCCGGGCCGCAACCTCGCGACGCTGATCGAGGTCGCCGCCCGCAACCAGCTCGTCAAGGTGCAGGGCATCCACTCGGCGCGGGCGTTCCGCGACCAGCTGCACCACGCCATGAAAGCGGATGCCGACTCCGCCCGCCCGGAGCTCGACGGGACGGTCGAGTAGGCGATGCAGATCGTGATCGTCAGCGGCCTCTCGGGAGCCGGCAAGAGCACGGCGCTGCGGGCGCTCGAGGACATCGAGTTCTACTGCGTCGACAACATGCCGGTGCCGCTGATCTCCCAGCTCGTCGACCACCTCGCGCAGGAGGGCGATCGCGACAAGCTCGCCATCGCGATCGATTCGCGTCAGCGCCGCAACCTCGTGGCGTGGCAGGCCGCGCTCGGCAAGCTGCGCGGCGCCGGGCACCGCCTCGAGGTCATGTTCCTGGACGCCAGCGACGAGGTGCTGCTCCGCCGGTTCTCCGAGACTCGCCGCCGGCATCCGCTGTCGGGTGACGATCTCTCGGATGGCGTGCGGCGCGACCGCGAGGTGATGGCGGAGCTCCGGCAGGGCGCCGCCGTCGTCGACACGTCGAACCTGACGATGCACCAGCTCAAGTCGATCATCCAGGACCGCTACGGCGGCACCGGGAAGCTCGCCGTCACGCTGGTCTCGTTCGGCTTCAAGCACGGGCTGCCGCTCGACTTCAACCTCGTGTTCGACGTGCGCTTCCTCCAGAATCCGTACTTCGAGCCGACGCTGACGCACCTCGATGGCCGCGACCCCAAGGTCGCCAAGTTCGTGCTCGGACCGGATGGGCTCGAGCTCGTGCGCCACGTCGAGAGCCTGCTGCGCTTCACGCTTCCCCAGTTCCAGCAGGAGGGGAAGCTCTATGTCACGATCTGCGTCGGCTGCACGGGCGGCCGGCATCGCTCGGTCACCATCGTCGAGGAGCTGCGGCGGCGGCTCGGGGACGAATGGGACATCCTGGTCCGCCACCGCGATGTCGAACGGGGGTTGTGATGGGCGCTGACGATCGAGCCGAGAAGACCCTGCTGATCCAGAACGAGCTGGGCCTGCACGCGCGGGCGGCGACCAAGCTCGTCCAGGCCGCGACGAAGTTCCCGTGCGACATCACGGTCACGAAGGACGGGCACGAGGTCAACGGCAAGAGCATCATGGGCGTGCTCATGCTGGTCGCCAGCAAGGGCTCGAGGGTGACCGTGCGCGCGAAGGGTGACCGCGCCGGCGAGGCGGTGACCGCGATCTGCGCGCTGATCGACGACAAGTTCGGTGAGGGAACGTGAGCACAGCGATCCGTGTGATCGATGAGTGAGGCCCGGCCGGAGCTCCGGCGACAAGGCCTCGGGGTCTCCGCCGGGATCGCGTTCGGACGCGCGTACCTGATCGGGCGCGACACGCTGAAGGCGCCGCGTCATCACATCGAGGCCGACGACGTCGACACCGAGGTGGCGCGCCTCTACAAGGCGATCGCCGCCTCCGACAAGCAGCTCGCGAAGATCAAGGAGAAGCTCGCGTCGGAGAACGAGAGCGACTACCACATCATCACGGCGCACCAGATGATGCTCCACGACGAGCACCTCGTCGGTGCCGCGGTCGGTTACATCCGCGACGAGTCGATCAACGCCGAGTGGGGCCTGCGGCGCGCGGTCGACGACATCCGCGGCGTGTTCGACTCGATCGAGGACGAGTACCTGCGCGAGCGGCGCAGCGACGTCGAGTTCGTGTTCGAGCGCGTGCTGCGCAACCTGCTCGGCCGCGATACCGGTCCGCTCGCGCCGCCCCCCGACGCGATCGTCGTCGCCTACGACCTGTCGCCCGCCGACACGGCGCAGCTCCACAAGGCCGCGGTCGCGGGCCTCGTCACCGATGCCGGCGGCAAGACCTCGCACACCGCCATCATCGCGCGTGCGCACGAGATCCCGGCGGTCGTCGGCCTCGAGACGATCACCGAGGTCATCGAGACGGATGACCTCGTCCTGATCGACGGCGCCGCCGGGATCGTGATCGTCAACCCGACCGCCGCGACCGTCGGCGAGTACCGCGAGGAGCAGCGCCGCCAGGTCGCCGCCGGCGCGTTGCTCCACTCGATGCGCGACCTGCCGGCCGTCACGCTCGACGAGCAGCAGATCCAGCTCTACGCGAACATCGACGGCCCGGAGGAGCTCGACTCCGCGCTCGACTACGGCGCGATGGGCGTCGGCCTGTTCCGCACCGAGTACCTGTTCATGGGCCACGTCGAGCTCCCCGATGAGGAGCGGCACTACAAGACGGCGCTCGAGCTCATCGATCGACTCGGTGGGCTGCCGGTGACGATCCGCACGTTCGACCTCGGGGCCGACAAGATCGCGCCGTTCCTCGCCGCCGCCGACCTCCAGGAAGCCAACCCCGCGCTCGGGTTGCGCTCGATCCGGCTGTGCCTGTCGCAGCTCGGGCGCGGCCTGTTCAAGGTCCAGCTCCGCGGCCTGCTCCGCGCGTCCGCCCACGGTCCGCTCAAGATCATGTTCCCGATGATCTCGGGCGTCGCGGAGCTCCGCGCCACCAAGGCCGTCGTCGACGAGGTCAAGGCGGAGCTCGCGGCCGAGGGCATCCCGTTCGACGCCGGCGTCAAGCTCGGCATCATGATCGAGATGCCCTCCGCGGCGCTGACGTCCGACCTGCTCGCGCAGGAGTGTGACTTCTTCTCGATCGGGACGAACGATCTCATCCAGTACACGATGGCCGTCGATCGCGTGAACGAGTACGTCTCGTACCTCTACGAGCCGCTGCATCCGTCGCTGCTCCGCCTGATCGGCGACATCGCGAAGTCGGCGGCGGCGGCGAACATCCCCGTCACGGTGTGCGGCGAGATGGCGGGCGATCCGATGATCGCGCCGATCCTGCTCGGGCTCGGCATCCGCGAGCTCTCGATGAGCGCGGTGTCGGTGCCCGAGGTGAAGGCGACGATCCGCGCGATCTCGGCCACCGAGACCGCCGCGCTCGTCGACCGGGTCAAGAGCCTGCCGACGGCCGCGGAGATCCGCGGGATGGTCAGCGAGTACATGGTGGGCCGCCTGCCGAAGCGCAAGGGGCGCAAGGGCTGATGCGGCTGGCGTCGGCTGCCGTGGTCGCCGGCGCGCTCCTCGTGATGCTCACCGCGACGCCGGCCGACGCCGGCGACCCGCTGCGTCGGCACTTCACGATCGAGACCGACCACTTCATCATCCACTACTACGATCCGCTGGCGGACGTGGCCCGGCGCGTCGCGGTGGTCGCCGAGCGCTCGCACCGCGTGCTGGTACCGGCCCTCGATCACGCGCCCGCCGAGAAGACGATCATCGTCGTCGTCGACGATACCGACAGCGCGAACGGCTTCGCGGGCGTGCTGCCGCGCAACGCGATCCAGCTGTTCGCGACGGCACCCGGCAGCTTCACCGAGCTCGACGATCACGAGGACTGGCTCTACGGCCTCACCGTCCACGAGTACACACACATCGTGCACCTCGACACGATGGAGGGCCTGCCGAACCTCTACAACCGCGTGTTCGGCAAGACCTGGGCGCCGAACCAGGTGATGCCGCGCTGGGTGATCGAGGGCATCGCGACGTACGAGGAGTCGAAGCGTTCGGCGGGCGGTCGCAACCGCGGCACGCGGTTCGAGCAGTTCATCCGGATCGCGCGCCACGACGACAAGGATCTCCGGCTCGACGAGATCACCGGCGCCCCGCGCCAGTTCCCCCGCGGCAACGCCGCCTACGTCTACGGCTCGCACTTCCTCCGCTACATCTTCGACCGGTTCGGGGACGACACGCTCCGCGAGATGAGCCACACGTCCGGCAAGCACCCCGTGCCGTTCGCGATCAACCGGCAGATCGCGAAGGTGGTCGGCGAGCCGTTCACCGAGCTCTACGACGACTGGAAGGGCTACCTCCGCGATCGCTACGGGCTGCAGGAGATGGCCGCCGAGCGGCGCGGGCTCGCGATCGGGCGCCGGCTCACGCACTCGGCCGAGGCGAACTTCTTCGCGCAGTACAGCGCCGACGGTCGCGAGATCTACTGGCTGCAGTCCGACGGCCGCCGCCGGCCGCACGTCCGGGCGATGCCGGTCGGCGGCGATCACACGAGCGCGCGGGACGTCGCGCAGATCGAGGCGATGGGGCCGTTCGATCTGCTGCCCGACGGCTCGTTCGTGTTCGAGCAGGGTGGGCGCACGTACCGGCGCGAGTACGCGTTCCAGGATCTGTTCCGGTGGGACGCGCGCACGCAGAGCACGACGCGGCTGTCGAAGGGCCTGCGCGCGCGCGATCCGGCGGTGTCGCCCGATGGCCGGCGCGTGGCGTTCTCGAAGAACGAAGCCTCGGAGAGCGTCCTCGCGGTGATGGACGCGGCGCCGGGGGCGGCCGCCTCGGTGGTGTGGCGGGGCGAGCGCCACGACCAGGCGTACCAGCCGGCGTGGAGCCCGGACGGCACGCGGATCGCGTTCTCGGCGTGGCGGCGCGGCGGCTTCCGCGACATCCTCGTCGTCGAGCTCGCGTCGGGTGCCGTCGAGGAGATCACCGCGGACCGCGCGATCGACATGAACCCCGCGTGGTCGAGCGACGGCGGCACCCTCTACTTCGACAGCGATCGCACGGGCATCGCGAACGTCTACGCGTACGACGTCGCGGACCGCGCGCTCTCGCAGGTCACGAACGTCCTCGGCGGCGCGTACCGCCCGCACCCCTCGCCCGACGGCACGCGCCTCGTGTTCGACGCCGCGGTGCCCGCGGGTGGCTACGATCTCTACGAGCTGCCGATCGATCGCGCGACGTGGCTGCCGGCGCGCAGCTACCTCGACGATCGCCCGGATCCGCTGCTGATCCGCAACGACGAGACGCAGAGCAGCAAGCCGCGCCGCTACCGCGCACTCGAGTCGCTGGCGCCGCAGAGCTGGACGCTCGCGACCGTGTTCGGCGCGTCGCCGAGCGCGACGATCCAGACCGGCGGCGTGGATGCCTTCAACTTGCATTCCTATCAGCTCGCGCTCGGCACGAACCTCGACACCGGTGATCTCAACGTCGGCGCGTTCTACGGTTACGGCGGGTTCCGGCAGAGCCTGCGGTTCGCGATGGCGCGCACCGTCGGCGATCGCGGCGGGCTGCGGATCGACGGCGTGCCGCGGACCTACCGGCAGGAGGACTGGAGCGCGACGGTGTCGTCGAGCATCCCGTTCGAGCAGCGTCCGGATGCGAGCTGGACGCTGTCGTTCGACTACGACGTCGACTGGTTCCGGATCGTCGACCAGCCGATGCTCGCGCTCGATCCGAACGATCGCGTCACGCAGCGGCCGCTCTCGGATTACGTGCAGGCGGGGATCGGGACGCGCGTCGGCTACTCTCGGGTCCGCGGGGTGACGTATGGCCTCGGCCCGCAGTCGGGCTTCGATCTGTCGGCGAGCCTGCGCTTCGATCACCCCGCGCTCGGCGCGAGCTACCACAACGTCACCGTCGGCTACACGTTCAGCACGTTCCGGAGGTTGTGGGGCGACACCCCCGTGATCTCGGCGCGGCTCGCCGGCTCGCTGCGCGCCGGGGATCTCGCGCGCACCGGCGCGTTCGGCCTCGGCGGCGTTCCCCCGCAGGACGTCGTGCGGTCGATCATCGACAGCACGCGCGCCGGGTCGACCGGGTACCTGCGCGGCTACCCCGCTCGCAACATCGTCGGCAACCAGTTCCATCTGTTGAACCTCGAGTACCGCCAGGAGCTGTGGCAGATCGAGCGCGGCATCGCGACGCTGCCGATCTACGTGCGCCGGCTCCACCTCGCCGCGCTCTCGGATACCGGCACCGCGTTCGACGGGGAGTTCTCGCGCGAGCGCCACCTCCGGACGTCCGTGGGCGGCGTGCTCCGGCTCGACGCGTTCTTCGGCTACTTCGTCCCGGGCACCTTCGAGCTCGGGTACGCGCGCGGCCTCACCACCGGCGGGATCTCCGAGAGCTGGTTCCTCGTGACGGGGAGCCTGTGAGCGAGCTCGAGGAGCCGCCGCCCGACGAGCGCACGGCCGCGGCGGGGCGGGCGCAGGTCGCCGGCGACGTCGCGATCGAGCTCGCCGGCGAGCTCGCCGAGCCGGTCCGCTCGCTGCGCGACCGCCTGGGGTTGATCGTCGACCACCTCGAGCGGCACGTCGCGACCGCGACCGGGCCGACGCCGTATCCGTGGCGCTCGCTGCAGGCGCTCCGCCAGGATCTCGCCGGCGCGTACCTCGAGGCCACGACGCTCGCGCGCCGCCTCGACGAGCTCGATCGCGCGCTCGACGTCGAGTCGGCGGGGTGGTTCGAGCTCTCCGCGGCCGTCGACCTCGGGCTGCGCCTCGCAGGGCACCACCTCGCGAGCGGGCTCGAGCTCCTGATCGACCTCGCGCACACGCCACCGGTGCGCGGCGCGGCGAGCACGCTCGCGCTCGTGGTCGCGCAGCTCGTCGCGGCGTGTGCGAGCTCGGCGCGCGCGCTCGCGGGCTCGACGCTCACGGTGCGGTCGTTCAGCGACACGACCGTGCCCGGATCGGCGGTGGTGCTGATCGCGGATAACGGCGCGGGCAGTACCCGCATCGAGCAGCTCGGCGAGCTGGCGCGGCAGATCGTGGCGCCGTGGGGCGCGTCGGTCGAGGCGGCGTCCGCGATCGGGCAGGGCTGCGCGTTCGAGCTGCGGCTGATCGCGGTGCCGCAGTGACACCCTGGACCTGCAGTACCTGCCGCCGCTAGCACTTCTTCAGGTACTGCGCCTTGAGCATCACGTTGAGCACGCCGACGCGACAGTCGACCTCGTGATCGCCATCGACGATGCGGATGTTGGTGATCTTGGTCCCCATCTTCAGCATCGTCGACGAGCCCTTGAGCTTGAGGCTCTTGATCAGCACCACGGAGTCGCCGTGCTTGAGCTCCACGCCGTTGACGTCGCGGATGACGCCATCCTCGAGGACCTCGTGCGCTTCGTCTGCGGCGACGGTGGCAGCGGCCGCGGGCCACTCGTGCGCGCAGTCCGCGCAGATCAGGTTGTCGCCATCGGGGTAGACGTTCGCCTCGGCGCACTGCGGGCACTCCAGGGCGGCTTCGTCCATGCGCCCCTTGTGTCACGACCGCGCCTCGGAGTCAGCGCTTTCGTCGGCGAAGCGTCGGGCGTCAGCGTCGATGCCGGCTCAGGGCGTGACCTTGAACGCCCGGGTACCGCCGAGCGGGCATCCCAGCTCGTTGGCGGCGGCCAGCTCATCCTTGGCAGCCTCGATGGCCGCGGTCCAGCGATCCGCGTGATTGCGCCAGTAGCCGGGCGTGCAACTTTCGGCGCCGGTCGCCGGTCTCGCCGAGCTCGGCATCGGTGCAGCCCGCAAACGCGAGCGTGGTCAGGGAGGCGAGGCAACTCGAGTTGCCCGGGTAGCGGCGTACGGATGGGATCAGCGCCCGGCCGTGTGGCCGGACCACGCCTCGTAGTCGGCGATCCGCTTCGACAGCAGCGTCACGTCCTCGCCCGCCGCGGCGCGCTCCTCGGCGGCGACGACGAGCAGGCCCATCGCGGCCTGGAGCAGCCGGCCACCCGTGAGCGGCAGGTTCGCGCCGCGCAGCGCGTACTCGCGGACCTCGCCGATGCGGAACGCGACCTGGCCGACCTGCAGGTAGTCGCCGCGCAGGAACACGACGTCGCTGCCGACGACGAGCGCGTGCTCGAGCTCGCGGCGCGCCGAGGCCTCGCCCTTGCCCTCGGCCTGCGCGCGCATCCGGCGCTTCGCATCCTCGTAGACTTCGGGCCGCGTGATCGGTGCGTCGCGCGTGTACGGCGCGAGCTGCTCGGCGATGCCCTTCGCGGCGTCGGGACCATCGGCGACGTGGAGAGCGACCTCGAGATCACCGAGCGCGAGCAGCAGGTCCCGGCTGCGCGAGCGGCGGCGCGCCTCGCTGAACCGCTCGTGGGCGAGGTAGGCGAGGCCGGCGCACGCGAACACGCCGCCGGGCACGACCGACAGCGCGGCGGCGACCGCGGCCGACGTCGCGAGCCCCGACCACACGAGCGGCGTGGTCGGCGAGCGTCCGATCAGCTCGACGCGATCGAGCAGGCGAGAGTCGAGGCGGATGATCGGGTTGCCGGGCGGCGCGATCACGAGCCACGCACCGTCGACCCCGATCCCGCTGCGCGGCAGCAGCCGACCGCGGTCGACCGCGTTCGAGATGCCACCGTCCATGCTCCGCTCGCTCATGGTCACCCCACGCCGTCGCCGAGGTCCACGACGCCGACCTCGGCGAGGTGAGCGAACGCGAGCAGCGCCTCGGCCTCGCGCATGCCGGCGGAGCGCACGAGCGACAGCAGGTCCCAGCGGCCATCGACGCGCGCGGCGAGGTCGAGCTCGGCCGCCGACACGCCGAGCTCCGCGGCTTCGACGCCGGCGAGGTCGCGCACCCGCTTCGGCACCCGGTGACGCGACAGCAGCAGCTTCGCGATCTCCGCCACGCGCGCTCGCTCGATCTGCGCGAAGGTTCGCCGGACCTCGGCGTCGCTGGGATCCTGGTGCAGCGCCTGGGTCGCCATCGCGAGCGCGCCGGCCCGGTCACCCTGACGCAGTCGACCGCGCGCCCCGGCGGCGAGCTCGACGGCGGAGTTCGTGCGCTCGCGCTGGCGGCGGTCGACCGTGAGCTGGCCGTCCTCGATCATCTTGCACAGCACGTCGAACGTCGCGAACCGCTCGCCGGCGAACGTCGACGCGATCTCGGCGGCGCTCCGGCGATCACCCGCGAGCTCCCAGATCCGCGCGAGGTCGAGCGTCGCCTGATCGTCGGGCTCGGGCGGCGGCACGCTCGGGGGCACGAAGAACGTGACCTCATCGGTGCCGAGCGCATTCATGATCTCCAGCGCGCGCTTCGTGCGGCGCCGCGCGATCGTGAGGCAGATGTCGATGCCGAGCTGCGCGTTGACGCCGGTCGCCGGCGGCTGCGGCCGCGGCACGATGTCGAACGTGCCCTCGGTCCACGTCGCGATGTCGGTGACGGCCTCGCGGATCTTCGTGGCGAGGATCGAGACCAGGTCGCCTTCGCCGAGGTGGCCGGCCATCACCAGCACCTTGCCGAGTGGCACGCCGGTCTCGGCGCGCGTCTCGAGCGACTCCGCGAGCTGGCGTTCCGCGACCAGGCCCGAGCGCACGAGGATCACGCCGAGCTGCTCCTCGCGGCGATTCGAGCTCGTCCACACGATCTCGCCGTGCTCGATGACGAGGCTGCGCACCGTGCCGCGCCGCTCGAACGTGATCGGGCCCGACAGCCTGCGCCGGGCGGCCCACTCGAGGACGTCTTCGGCGGGCATCGTGCTGAGCGCGCCACGCACCGACATGGCGACAGCATAGCGGAAGAACTCGCGGCCGGGCGCGTGGCCGGGCCCTTCAGGCACTCCGTAGCTACGCCATCAGCAGTCCTCGGGGGGGGCCCCTGAAGCTCGCGCTTGATGCGCGAGTGGGGGCCCTGAAGCTCGCGCTCGATGCGCGAGTGGGGGCCCCTGAAGCTCGCGCTTGATGCGCGAGTGGGGGCACATCGTCGCAGGGCCGCCGCGGGCTGCCTGCGTTGCTCGCGCCGGCATTTCTGGCGCTGCAGATCGGTTATCCTTGCCAACCATGGCCGAACCGACGAAACCAGACCCCGCCAGCCGCCCAGCGCCCGCGGAGCAGGGCATCGTCATCGATCCTCGCGTCCTGCTCGCTGGTGGGCTGGTCGCGATGATCGGCGTCGGCTTGCTCGCCGCGTTCCTGTGGATGGTGCCGAGTGCGGCCGCCCGCGAGGCGGTCTCCGCGTGTCGGGGCCTGCGCGGCTTCGAGCGCGTCGCGCCCGAGCTGTGCCCCGAGGGCAGTACCTGCCAGCTCCCCGTGCCGGCGCCTGACTTCACCGCCGTCGATCACCAGGGCAAGCCCGTCAAGCTGTCGGACTTCCGCGGCAAGGTCGTGCTGCTCAACTTCTGGGCGTCGTGGTGCGGCGTCTGCAAGACCGAGAAGCCGGCGCTCGCCGGGATGGCCGACGACCTCGCGGGCCGCGACTTCACCGTCGTCACGCTCGCCTCCGACCACGCCTGGCCCGAGGTCCTCGTCGCGACCATCCAGGCGCTCGCGCCGAGCGCGAAGCTGCCCTCGT
Source organism: Myxococcota bacterium (assembly GCA_030857245.1). Lineage (GTDB taxonomy): Bacteria > Myxococcota_A > Polyangia > Haliangiales > Haliangiaceae > JABFXX01. The sequence goes on along the minus strand of JALZOI010000041.1, from coordinate 1,653 downwards.
CCGAGGGCGGCGAGATCGCGCTGCCGGCCGCACTCGACGCGTACCGCCGCGCGCTGCCGGCGGGCGTGCCGTTCAAGGTCTATCTCGACCCGCCGGAGGGTGATGGCAACATCGGCAAGATCACCGCGAGCTGGGGCATCAAGGCCGTCCCGGAGAGCGCGCTGATCGATCGCAAGGGCAACATCCGCGCGTACTTCGTGAACAAGCGCGACTGGGAGACGCCCGTCGCCCAGACCTGCCTGCGCTCGATCATCGACGAGGACTAGGCCGACGATGGCGCGCGTGCTGGTGATCGACGACGAGCCCGACGTCGTGCGGCTGATCGAGAAGGTCCTCAAGGGCCGCGGGCACGTCGTGCAGATCGCGCGCGATGGCGCGAGTGCGCTGGCGCGCCTCAAGCACGAGCCGCCCGACATCATCCTGCTCGACAGCGATCTCCCGAAGATCGACGGCGCCGAGGTGTGCCGCCGGATCAAGCTCGACGAGCTGACCGACAAGATCCCCGTCGTGATGATGACGTCGTCGTACATCGACATCTATGACGTCGATGCCGAGGGCGGTCCCGATGCCTTCGTGGTGCGCCCGTTCGTGCGCGAGGTCCTCGCGAACGTGATCGAGCGCGCGCTGTTCCGGCGCTGACGAACCGATGCCCGCGCGCGTCCCCTTCACGATCCTCACCGGGTGGCTCGGCGCCGGCAAGACGACGACGTTGAACCGCATGCTCGCCGCGCATCACGGCCGCCGGATCGCGGTGCTGGTCAACGAGCTCGGCCGGATCGCGATCGACACCCAGCTCATCGTCGGCCGCGGCGGCGACGTGCTCGAGCTCGCCGGTGGCTGCGTGTGCTGCAAGGTCGAGACGAAGAACGATCTCTGGGACGGCATCGCGGACGTGATCTCGCGGAGCAACCCCGATCACGTCGTCCTCGAGACCACCGGCATCGCCGAGCCCGCCGCCATCCTCGAGGGGTTGATCCGCGTGCCCGAGGCGGTGCGCGAGCGGATCCTGCCGGCCGGCGTGGTCTGCGTCGTCGACGCCGAGGCCGCGGCGGCGACGCTCGGCAAGCGGGAGGAAGCGCGCGAGCAGCTGATGGCCGCCGATCGCGTGCTGCTCAGCAAGCTCGATCTCGCGTCGGTCGAGGCGGTGCGCGCGTGCCACGCCGCGCTCGACGAGCTCGCGCCGATGGCCGAGCGGGCGAGCTTTCCGGACGACGATGCCGGCGCGCGGGCGATGACGGCGTGGATCGTCGAGCCGCGACCGCTGCGCGCGTGGAGCCAGGACCCGCGCGGCGACGCCGAGCGAGAGCACCATCACCATCACGGTCATGACGGCCACCACCACGCTAACCAGCTCATCGCTATCGCGTTCACCGATGACGCGCCGCTCGTCGGTGAGCGGGTGCTCGCGGTGGTCGAGGCGCTCGGGGCGCGGCTCGTGCGCGCCAAGGGCTTCGTGCACGTGGCCGGCGATCCGCGGCGCGGCTTCGTCGAGAAGGCCGGGCTGCGGACCTCGCTCGAGGCGCGCGCGCCCTGGGGGGACGAGCCGCGGCGCACCGAGCTCGTGCTGATCGGTGATGATCTGGACGAAGGTGCGATCCAGCGCGCGCTCTGGGCCTGTCGCGCCGGCGGCTGACAATCAGCGCCGCGCGGCGC
>JALZOI010000413.1 GCA_030857245.1 Myxococcota bacterium | reverse complement strand
GGCTCCGACAGCGCTCTGCGCGCGCGGATGGCTGTGCGGCGGGGCGTGCAGCGTCGCCGCGCGGGCGTCGACGGGCTCGGCCATGGGCGTCGTGAGATCCGCGACGGCAACGACGTCGGTGTCGCGGGGGGCGCGCCGCGGGGCGGCGTCGTCGTGGTCGTCGTCCGCATCGAGCTCGAGCTCGATCTCGATCGCGGGCTCGGTCGGATGCGGTCCGAACGATGGGCCCGGCATCGGTACGCCGCTATTCGCGGCGCTGATCGCCGCAAAGATCGCGGCGGCCGCGCCCTCGTTCAGCGTCGGCGCGTCGTCGGCGAGCACGGCCGGCGGGAGGTTCGAGCGCACCTTCGTGGACGAGCTCTTGCGCTCGGCCGTCTGCGTGCGTGGCTTCGGGGGCGGGGTCGACAGCTCGAACGGGTCGGCATCGGTGTCCGCGCGCAGCGCAGGGTCCGCGGGCGGGAGCACCGGCGCACTGGCTCGTTCGGGATCAGCGGCGCGATCCTCGTGCTCCTCGGCGTTGCTGCCGCGCGGCAGCAGCCCGGGCGCATCCCCGAGGTACTGGTCGATCTTGTCGTCGAAGGTGCCCTTGCGGAGGTCGCGCAGCACGGCCTTGTGCTGGGACTGCATCAACGACTTGATGGAGTCCTCGGCGGCCCCGGAGTCGTAGACGAGCTTTCGCGTCGAGATGATCACGCCACCGTGGAAGAGGTGGGTGAACAGATGCGGGGACGCCATCCCCGAGTCCTCTGTCTGGACGTGGAAAACGAGTCCGCGGTACCGGACGTTGTGGTTGTAGCCCAGGATGGGCGAGCGCTTGGCCACGTCGGATCGAGGGTATCACGACATGGGCTCGGGGGCGGCTAGCGGACCCCCGGGCTTGTATTTCCGCCGAGGGGTTGGTACTCACCCAATCGAGCTTCAATCCCGAAGCACGCTTGGAGGCCCCGCAGTTGCGGGGTACGCATATCCCGTGACGAGTATGGTCGAGTCGAAGTTCGTCGAATTGGTCCGCGGCTGGTTGGTGTCCCTACCCCACGACCTCAAGATCGCGTTCGACGCGATGGATGACGAGAACCTGCCCCGTCCGGTGCGCGAAGTCGCCGCCGGCGTGGTGGCTTACGTCGTATCCCCCAACGATTTCATCGCGGATCGGAATGACGCTGTCGTCAGCTACGCCGATGACGCGCTGCTGCTCCGGCTGGCGCTCCAGCAGGCCCTCGGATCCGATGGCGAGGACGAGCAAGCGTTCCGCGGTCGGTTCCCCGAGCTGTTCGAGAGCCTTCAGGAGAACCTGGATCTCTGCCGGGCGGTGATGGGTGACCTCGTGACCTGGCTCGAGAGCAAGGTCACGACGCTCCCCAAGCTCGACTACAAGGGCAAGAAGGTCTCGAAGTACCTCGACGACGAAGAGGCGCGCGAGCAGCTCTTCGACGACGGCCTGGTCTTCCGCACCGACTACCCGGTCGACGAGAAGACGATCGCTGACAAGCTGAAGAAGGCGTCGACGGTCACCGAAGTGATGAAGCGCCGCAAGGCCGAAGAAGCCCGCGCCAAGGGCGCGAGCATCCGCGCCTAGCTGATCCGCGTCTCGCTGATCCTGGCCACCCGAGATCGGCTGACGTCAGAGGGACGCCAAAAAAACGTCAGAGATCGACGAGCTCGAAGCCCGTCAGGGGCTCGCCGAGGAATCGCGGCGCCAGCTCGTCGAGCCGCGACGTGTCGGTGGCGAAGCAGTCGAGGCGACCGGCGTCGGAACGGCGGTCGCCCACCGCGCCGAGCGTCTGCCGGGCGGCCTCCGCCATCGCGGTCGCGGAGTCGACGACCGCGACGTCGTGACCTGCGAGCTCGCGCGCGACCTGGGCGAGCACGCCGCGGAGCAGCGGATAGTGCGTGCAGCCGAGCACGAGCGTGTCGATCTCGCGATCCTGCGCGAACAGCTGCGTGAGGTAGCGGCGTGCCACGTGGGTCGCGATCTCGTCGGTGTCGTGCGTCCAGCCTTCCTCCGCGAGCGGCACCAGCAGCGGGCACGCGAGCGCGCTGAGGTGGACCGCGGGCGCGAGCACGCCGATCGCCGTGGCATACGCGCCGGAGCGCACCGTCCCGAGCGTACCGATCACGCCGACGTGACCGTTGCGGGTCGCCGCCAGCGCGCTCGTGGCCCCCGGCTCGACGGCGCCGATCACGGGCACCGGGCTCGCCGCGACGAGCGCGGGCAGCGCGGTCGCCGACGCCGTGTTGCACGCGATCAGCACGAGCTTGACGTCCCGATCGAGCAGGAATTGCTGACACGCGAGCGAGTAGCGCTCGACGGTGCGCGGGCTCTTGTTGCCGTAGGGCACGCGCGCGGTGTCACCGAGGTAGACGATGTCCTCACCGGGGAGCACCGCCCGCAGCGCGCGAACCACGGTCAGGCCGCCGACGCCCGAGTCGAAGACGCCGATCGAGCGGCGTTTCGTTGTTCGATCTTGCCCCATATAAGCGTCCGGATTGCGCCTCGCTGTCACAGCTGGCAACTCAACCTGCCAGACTCATTCAGCTTGCGCTAGGGGAACGCCTTAGGGACGTCGACGCTTCCGCAACGACGAACGAGCGATCGTCCGGCCCTCGAATGCCCACACAAGTTGTAGGAATGTCGCGGGCTTGCTGTCCAGGGAGTCGTAAAAACGAGAGATCCCGGGAAAGCTTCGCTCGGCCAGCGGGAGCTGGCGCTCGGTGATACGGCCTTGCACTCGACTCGTCGTCGAGCACGACGTGTGCCGAACATGGTAGGAATCGCCGCCCATGACCGGCGCCTCCGTCGATAGTGCGGCAGATCGCGTGCGCGGGCTCGTCGACGCGGACCCGGTCGTGATGATCGAGATCGCGGGTGCGATCGCGAACGAGGCGGGTCACTGGCCGCCGGACGCGATCACCGACATCGTCGGAGATCAGGCGCCCCGCATCCTCGACGTCGACAAGCTCCGGCTCCGCGCGGCCATGGAGCACGTCCTGATGGGCCGCGAGGTCGACAACGCCCTCGAGTGGCTGCAGACGACCGGGCTCGTCCGGCTGCTGTTCCCCGAGCTCGAGGCCACCGTCGACCTCGTCCAGGAGACCGGGCGCCAGCACAAGGACGTGTGGGCTCACACCAAGCAGGTCGTGCGGCAGACGGTGCGGCGCCCGCTCGTGCGCTGGGCGGCCCTGCTCCACGACATCGGCAAGGTCCCGACGCGCACGTTCACGCCCGAGGGCGTCCACTTCCACGGGCACGCCGAGGTCGGCGCGCGGATGTTCGACAAGGTGCACGCGCGCTTCGCGTTCCCGCGCGACGAGCGCCAGACCGTGCGCTTCCTCGTGAAGCACCATCTCCGCACGAACCAGTACAGCGAGCAGTGGACCGACAGCGCGGTCCGCCGGTTCCATCGCGAGATGGGCCCGCACATGGTCGACCTGCTCGATCTGTCGCGCGCGGATATCACGTCGAAGCGTCCCGGGCGGCGCAAGCTGCTGCTCGAGCAGATCAGCGCGCTCTCCGATCGCGTCGAGCGCCTCGCCGAAGCCGACGCGAAGCTGCCGCCGCTGCCGGGCGGGGTGGGCAACGCGATCATGACCGCGTTCGAGCTGCGGCCGTCGCGGTTGATCGGCGATCTCAAGCTCGCGCTCGAGCGCGCGATCGACGACGGCTCGCTGCAGCCGCGGCGCGAGGATGCCTACTACGTCGCCTACCTCGCGCGGCTCGCGCTCGTGCCGGGCGTGACGCCCGAGCGGACCGCGGCGCTGATCGAGGCCGGCGGCCTGATCGGCGAGGAGGCCGCCGAGGCCGAGGCGCGCGAGGCTGTCGGCGATCTCGAAGGTCCGCACCGCGGCGCCGATCCCGACGATCCCGCGCCGGGCGTGCTGTCGTGCGGGCACGATCCCGACAACGATCCGTGCGTGCACCGCGACGCTGATCCGGATGATCCCGCGCTCCGCCGCTGATCGCGGAGGCGGATCGCCGCGGCCGGCGGCGCGAGCCCGAGGCACGTGACGTGCAATCCGTCACCTCGTGCCGAGCTCCGAATTTCCGACACTCGATCCTGACGTCACCGCGGGGGCGCATCGCACGCCCGTGCTCACCCCGGAGCTGGTGGGCAGCGACGACGTGCACGAGCGTACGCAGCGGCACCAACAAAGCGCGCCTGGCATCCCGTCCCGGCCGCTGCTCGGGTTGCCGATGGCTCGCTGGATCCCGCAGGACGTTCACTCGGTGATGGACTACGGGCACTCGCTGCTCGTCGCGAGTGGTGCGCGCCTGACGACCGATCCGCGGGCGCGGCTCGCGAGCCTGGTGCTCGGCTCGGCCGGCGTCGGCGTCGCGGCGATCACCGACTACCGGTTGAGCGCCGCGAAGCTGATCCCGATCGAGACGCACGAGGCGATCGATCACCTGTGGGGCCTCACTGCGATCGCGGCGGCCTTCGTCCTCGGCTACTGGAAGACCGCACCACGGGTCGCGCTCCTCCACGTGGGCGCGGGAGTCGGCAACATCATCGCGTCCCTCGTGACCGACTACCGTGCATGGGTCGGTCGAGGTCGGGGGCGCCGCTAAGCGGCATGCTCGGTGCAGCCGAGCTGCCCACCATAAGGAGTCGCGATGCAACCGAACTCAGGGAATCCCCAATCCTTCCAGGCCTTGGCCGACAACGCGCTGCCGCCGCTCGAGCGTATCGAGGTCGAGAACACGCGCGGTGACCGGGCGCTCAGTCACGGTGAGCCCTCGAAGCCCATCCTCGGACTCCCGCTCGCGCGGCTGATCCCGCAGGACGTCCACGCGATCATGGACTACTCGAACGGTCTGCTGGCCGCGAGCTGCGCCATGGTCGCCGACGATCCGCGCGCGAAGCTCGCGAGCGTCGTGCTCGCGGGCTCGGTGATCGGCGTCTCCGTGATCACCGATTACCGCCTGAGCGTCGCGAAGGTCGTGCCGATCGAGGCCCACGAGGTGATCGATCACGTGTGGGGCCTCAGCGCGATCGCCGCGCCGTTCGTGTTCGGCTACTACAAGACCGAGCCGAAGATCGCGATGATGCACATCGTGGCGGGCGCCGGCACGATCCTCGGATCGCTGCTGACGGACTACCGCGCGTACAAGCGTCGCCGCGGCGTCTGACCGCTGCGCAGGTTACAGGCTGCGGCGCGGCGACACCGCCGCGTTCGCGATCAGCAGGCCTGCGACGATCGCCGTCGCGACCACGAACATCGCGACCACGCCCTCCACGCCGGTGAGCGTGTCGTTGCCGAGCAGGGATGCCATCCCGCGGAAGCCCATGCTGCCCGGGACGAGCAGCAACACCGCCGGCACGTGGACGACCTGCGCGGGTCGCTCCATGAGCCGCGCGAACACGTTGCCGAGCACGCCGCATGCGAACGCGCCGACGAGCACGCCCATGTGGCTGCCGAGCCACGCCGTGCCGAGGCGGTTGCCGACGAAGCCGATCGCGCACGCGGCCATGATCCACGCGAAGGCCCGGCGCTGCGCCTGCACGATCACCGCGAGGCCGATCGATGCCGCGATCAGCGCGGGCCACTGACTCCACGCCGGCAGCGGCACCGGCAGCGCCTGCTCCACGCGCACCAGCGCGCCCGCGACGCGCTCGCCGAGGGCGACGCCGATCACGAGCTCGAGCAGGACGATCACGGCCGACATCAGGCGCGCGGTGCCCGCGATCAGGTGCCGGGTCGCGAGCTCGGTCATCGCGAGCGTCAACGACATGCCCGGCAGCAGCACGATCAGCGCCGCGATCGTGACGAGCGATGGCGTGATCGTCACGACGGACGACAGCACCGCGGCGGTGAACGCGACGAACGCCGCCGCGAGCAGCTCGAACACCCGCGCCTGATCGGTCGACCGCTTCGCGATCGATGCGAGCACGCCGACGCTCAGCCCGATCGCACTCGCGACCGCCACGTCGGCGAGGCTGCCGCCGAAGAACACCGCCATGCCGCCCGACGCGACGCCGTGCATCACCGTCGACAGCGCGTGCCCGAACTGCCGGGGCGCGGAGAGGATCGCGTCGAGGCGCGCGACGCCCTCGGCCGGGGTGACGAGCTGGGCCGCGACATCATCGGCGAGGTCATCGACCTGCTCGAGCTTGTCCATGTCGAGCTCGCCGCCCTCGACGCGCATCATCCGGGTCCGCAGCTCGGTCGGCTCCCCGAAGCTCATGATGATCGCGGTGGGCGTCGTGAACACCTCGACCTCGAGGGTGAGGCGCCGGCAGATCACGAGTAGCGCCTCCTCGAGGCGGTGCGCCGGGGTGCCGTAGCGATGGAGGGCACGCCCCAGGGCGAGCACGAACGCGATGGCGTCGGTCTCCTTCACCGGGGCGGACAAGGCCCGGCCATCATCGTCCGAGCGGGCGCCGAGCGGGCAATGCACGCGTGTTCATCGCCAAGCCCCGCAGCTTGGGGACGCGGCAGTCCGTACAAAAACAGAACGCCCGGGCGGCAACCCAGGCGTTCGTTTCAGTCGAGACTAACTAGTTGTAAGGTAAGAGCGGAAACAGCCCGGAGTTAAATAGCTAGCCGAGCTTGGTGCGGATGCGGCAACACCCGCGCCATCAGGACAAAGCAAGCCCCGGGCCATGCACCGGAGCTCCTTCGCAATGCCTTGTATTCAATTGGCTTGCGTGCTACCGACTCCGTTCGACCCGTCTCTCGCCGAGCCCTCGCCACGACATCCATGTCGCGACGCTCCGGAGCGGGCGCAACGAATTGCAGAGTCTTCATGAACAACATGCTCGTGGTCAACGCCGAGGGCCCCGAGATCCG
>JALZOI010001026.1 GCA_030857245.1 Myxococcota bacterium | reverse complement strand
TCGGTGTCGCTGCCCCAGCCGCGGCCACTAGTTCGGCGACCGTCGCGGCGCACGTCGCCGCCAGGAGCGGCTGGTCGCCGCTGGTCGCCGGGGGGCAGGCTCGTGATCGTGACCGGCGAGGCGACGAGCGCGCGGCCCGGCGCCGCGACCGAGACCTGCGCCCCGCACAGCAGGTGGACGCCGAGCTCGCGCGCCTTGACGTGGGCCCGCACCATCCCGTAGACGCCGTCGCGATCCGTGATCGCGACCGAGCCCAGCCCGACCCGGTGCGCCTCCTCGACCAGCTCCTCGGCGTGGCTCGCGCCCTCGAGGAAGGAGAAGTTCGACTTGCACCACAGCGGCGCGTAACTCACTGCACGAGTGTTCAGCTACCGACAAGCGGTGTCAATCCCGCGAGCTGCATCATGCAGGTTGCACGACCGCCCGCGAGCTGCGCGATCGCGCGCACGACCGCTGGCGCTTCCGGCTACGGCGGTGGCCACCCGGCCGAGCGCCGGACGGCGACCGATCCCGGCGCGCGACCACCCCAGCAAGCTCCGCCGGTTAGCGCGGTCGGTGACAGCCTTGCGACGGTACGCGTCGTGCTTTGCCCGCTGGCAACATCATGCGCAGTACCCTCGTCGCCTCGCTGTTCGCCCTGCCGCTCCTCGCCTCGTGCACCGACAGACCGCCGGTCGAGGAGTTCCCGCTCGACGAGGTCATCGACGACGCCAAGCAGGACGGCTTCCACGTCCCGACCCGCTTCGGGACGCTGTTCGCGAACACGTGGCAGTACGGCCTGCTGGACCCGTCGACCAAGCTCCGCACCCCGGCCTGGACGTTCACCCTCGGCGACGCCGCGAGCGTGACGCTGCAGACCCGCCAGGCGCCGACCGATGACGTCTGGGTCACCGACACGGTCGTCTACCTCTACAGCCAGCGCACCGACGGCACGTGGCGCCGGATCGCCAAGTCGACGGTCGGCGGCTTCGGGACGCTATCGCGCGACCTCACGGCGGGCGCCTACCGCGTGATCGTCAAGGGCCTCGCGGCCGCCGACGAGGGCGAGTTCATGGTGCGCCTCGGCTGCACGGGCCCCGGTTGCCAGCCCGACAGCTGCCTGTTCGGCGACTCGTTCTACGAGCTCCGCCAGCCCACGCGCGGCGCGCTCACCACCTACAAGCAGGGCGAGCTGACGATCGGTTCGCCGCTGTCGGCGACCGAGCAGGCGCAGATCATCGCCGCGGTGCAGGTCTCGGCGGTCGGCGAGGACGTCACCACGCTGGCCGAGGCGTTCGCGGCGGTCGACGGCCAGGAGATCAACCACTTCGCGATCTATGACTCGCTCGCGGGCCGCAGCTTCCTCGCGTTCGAGTACGGCGCCGGTGACAGCTCGTACGGCGCACTGTTCCAGCGGGACGAGCCCGCTCGCGTCGCCGAGATCGGCGATGGCGAGATCCGCGCGTGCACGGTCGCGGCGCGCAGCTGCGTGCTCGGCCGCACCTACCACGAAGCCGCGTTCATGCCCGACCTGCGCGTCCTCTCGACCCGCACGATCACGCAGGCCAACCAGGTCAACGTCGCGTTCCTCAAGGACCAGATCGTGCGCGCCGTGAATCAGTCGTCGCACCAGGTCACGACGCTCGCCGAGGCGTTCGCCGCCGTCGATCAGGGCGAGCTCTTCCTGCGCCGCTATCGCCACACCGACGGCCGCGAGTTCGTGTCGATCGAGTACGGCGCGGGCGACAACTCCTACGGCGCGTTCTTCGACGCGAACAGCGCGAACCTGGTCGCGGCGATCAACGACGGCGATCTCTACCGCTGCACCGCCTGGTAGCGCGCGCTCAGGTCGCGGACAGCCACAGCAGCGCGACCCGGGTCACCGCGGTATCGGCCTTCCGGGCCTTGAGCTCGATCGTCTCGATCGCAGGCTCGGGCGCGCGCCGGATCGCCTCGCAGTCCTCGGCGAGCTTGGCCGCGAGCTCCGCGCGCTGCTGCTCGACCGCGGCCTCGGCATCGGTCGCGCGTCCGACATCGCCGCGCTGCTGCGCCGTGCGCGACACGCTGCGCGCCGCGGAGG
>JALZOI010000412.1 GCA_030857245.1 Myxococcota bacterium | reverse complement strand
GCGCCGAAGCTCGGCGCCGATGACGCCGCCGCGACCGCGCTGCTCGCGAAGATCGTGGCGGGTCCCGACGCCGCGGCGCGCAAGGCGGCGATCGCCGAGCTGGCGAAGCTCGCCCCGCATGCGGTGGAGGGCCTGGGTGCCTGGCTCGCGCGCACGCACACCACGGATCTCGATACCCGGCGGCTCGCCCTCGTCGCGATCGACGCCGCCGTCCCCGATGCGAAGGGCAGGTTCCCCGATCGCCAGCGGCAGACGGCGAAGGAGCAGAAGGCCGACGACGAGATCGACTGGCTGAAGAAGCTGCTCGAGATCGACGCGGCGACGCCCGGGCTCGGTGAGGTGATCGCCGACATCGCCGCCATCCGCGCGCTCGCCTCGACGAAGGACATCCGCGCGGCCCAGCTGATCTTCGACACCGCGTTCTTGCCCGAGACGATGATCTACCGCGACGAGTGCGGTCGCTACGTCCGCAAGATGGAGCCGTACTCGATCCCGGCGCTCACCCGCGAGGCGCAGGGCCGCAACGATCGCCGGCGCTACGCGACCTGGCAGCTCGAGCGGCTCGATCGCCAGGAGCCGCTCAAGGCGCTGAGCGCCGCGACCGGTAACGAGCTGCTGATGGTCGAGATCCTCGAGGTGTTCCGCAAGACGAAGCTGCGCGAGGCGGTCCACGCGGTGTGGACGAAGGTCAACGACGACGCCCCGCGCGTCCGCGCCGCCGCGCGCAAGACGTGGATGGACTACATCACCGGCCCTGCCCCGAAGCCGGCCCCGATGAAGAAGCTGCAGCTGCCGGGCGGCAAGCTGACGAAGAAGGAGAAGCCGCTGTGGCTGACCTATCGCGAGCTCGCCGATAACGAGCTGCGCACCGCCTCCAACGAGCTGCTCGCGACCGACTACCCCGTCGAGGACGAGAACCGGCTCGACGATCGCGACTCGACCGCGAAGGTCGTGAAGATCAACCTCGTCGAGGTCACGAACGCGCTGTTCGCGCACTTCGATGCGGAGCGCGCTCAGCGCGAGCGCGCGCAGTGGGCGGCGGCCAAGGCCAAGGCCGATGCCGGCGATCTCCAGGCGGCGACAGCGATGATGGATCGGCTGATCGCGGTCAGCGCCGAGCGCGCCGAGCGCGCCGACATGGCGAGCGTCTACGTGGCGTGGGGCAAGCAACTCGAGCAGCAGCAGCAGTGGGCCGAGGCGTCGGCCGCGTACTCGAAGGCGCACGGCCTCGCGCCCGACGCCGACCAGGCCAGCGGCACGCTCGCGGCGCATCACTACACCCTCGGCAAGGCGCTCGAGGCGCAGGGCAAGGATGGCGGCCCCGACTTCCGCAAGGCGGTCGCCCTCGAGCCCGATTACTCGCCGGCGCAGACCGCCGCGGCGCGGGTCGACAGCGGCGGACGACCGACGTGGATGCTGTACGCCGCCGGCCTCGCGGTCATCGCCGCCGGGCTGATGTTCGCGATGGCGATGTTGCGGCGCCGCCACGCCTGAGCCGGGGAGATTGGCCGCCAAGGACGCCAAGGGACGCCAAGGATTCGTAGAGAAGAGCGGAGGGTGCGCCCCCGTCCTTCACCCCTTCCTTGGCGGGCTTGGCGCGCTTGGCGGGCCAATCTCTCCCGCTCACTGAGCGGAGCAACTGCCGTATGCTCGCCGCGCATGCGAGCTACTGGTGAGCTGATCGTCCTCGAAGGCCTCGACGGCGCGGGAACCACGACGCAGGCGAAGCGCCTCGTCGAGCACGTGCGCGCCGCCGGTGGCGTGGCGCACGCGACGCGCGAGCCGAGCGATGGCCCGATCGGCACGCTGATCCGCGAGATGCTCACCGGCGGCCACGCGATCGAGGGTCAGCAGATCGCGCAGAGCACGTTCGGCCTGCTGTTCGCCGCCGATCGTCTCGATCACCTGCAGCGCGAGGTCGAGCCGCAGCTCGCGGCCGGCGCGCTCGTGGTCTCCGATCGCTGGTACCACTCGTCGCTCGCGTACCAGGGCACCGGTGCGGACCGCGACTGGATCACGATGCTCAACGCGCGGGCGCGCAAGCCCGACCTGACGATCTTCCTGGAGGTTCGCCCCGAGGTCGCCGCCGCGCGCCGGGTCGCCGCGGGTCGCGTGCAGGAGCTGTTCGAGGATCTGCGCATGCAGGAAGAAGTCGCAGCCGGGTACCAGGCGACGATCGCCGAGCTCACCGCGCACGGCGAGCGCATCGTCGTGATCGACGGCGAGGCCTCGCCCGACGCGGTGTTCGCCGCGATCGCGAAGCTCGTCGGCGTTTAGTTGCGCGCGGGCGGCAGGAGCGCCAAGTTCGAGGGATGCGGCTCGTCGCGTGGTTCCCCGTCCTGCTCCTCGCGTGCGCGCCGAAAGTCGCGACCACGCCGTCGACGTTCGACGAGGAGCTCGGCAAGCCGGCCGCGCCCGCGCCCGTCGTCGACGAGCTCGCGATCGAGCGCGCCGTCGCGCCGCCCGGCAAGGGGCTGCGCACCGGCACGATCGCGCGCGACCGGCTGATCGCGGTGCTCGATGCCGGTCCCGCGTCGTTCCTCGGCCAGCTCGAGGTCGCGCCACGGCTGAGCGGCGATCGGTTCGTCGGCTGGGAGCTCGTGCAGCTCGTCGATCGCACGAGCCCGCTCTACGACGTCGACGTCGTGCCCGGCGACGTGCTGCTCGCGCTGAATGGCAAGTCGCTGAGCCGGCCCGATCAGCTGCAGAGCGTCTGGGACTCGCTGCGCACCGCGAACCTCGTCACCGCGCAGCTCTGGCGCGGCCCGACGAAGCTGACGCTCGAGTTCGCCGTCGAGCCGGCGCACGACGCGACGCGCGAGCCCGCGCCCAAGCCGGCGCCGAAGCGCTGACGGTCGCGCGCGCTCACAGCGCGGCGAACACGGCGACGGCGTGAGCGACGTCGTTCGTGAACACCCCGTCGACGCCGAGCGCCGCGAGCCGGCGGAGCTCGGTCGCGTCGTCGACGGTCCAGGTGTTCACCGGGACGCCCGCCGTGTGCCACGCCTTGATCGACTGCTCGGTGCAGAGCGTGTGCTGCGGATGGAACAAGCTCGCGCCCGCCCAGCTGCCGACCCAGCCGCGCCGCACCGGCAGCGGCTGGTCGTCGTGGAACAGGTAGGCGAGCGCGACGTCGGGCAGCCGCGGATGGAGCTGCACGAGCGCGACCGGATCAAACGACGACACGACGATCTGGTCGGCGCGGCCCGACGCCCGGATCACCTGCGCGGTCGCGGCGACCAGCTCGGCCATGCGCCCCACCTTGTTCGACTTGATCTCGACGTTGACCTCGAGATCGATCGACATCAGCACGTCGGCGAGCAGCGGCACCGGCTCGCCGCCGACCCGGAGCTCCGCGCGCTCGGCGGCGGTGAGGTCCTCGATCCGGCCCGGGCGACCGCACAGCCGCTCGAGCGTGGGGTCGTGGAACACGACGACGTTGCGATCACCGTCGAGCCGGACGTCGAGCTCGATGCCATCGGCACCCAGATCGCGGGCGCGCTCGAAGGCGCGCAGCGTGTTCTCGGGGGCATGCGCGGAGTCGCCGCGATGCGCCCAGATCCGGGGCCGGCCGCGGGTGCGCCGCCAGCGGGTGGCACGGCCGAGCCGGCCGAGGTGCGGGACCAGCCGCGCGAACGGGGACTTCGGCATTCGAAGCCCCTCAGTCGATGAAGGTCTTGTGGAGCGCGCGCACGAGGTTGTCGACGTGCGGCCGATCGCACCACAGCGTCACGCGGAGCGGCGACACGCTGACCGCGTTGAGCGGCACGCCGGCACCGACCGCGCTCGCGCGGGCCTTGTTGATGATGCTCGGGTTGCCGCCGATGCCGTGGCCGACCATCGTGACCGCGCCCTCCTCGCCGAACTCCGCCTGCTCGGCGAGGACGTTGTCGAGGCGCCGGCGGACCTCGCCCCAGTCCGGGACGTCCGCGATCGTGAACCACGCCCGCAGCTCCTTGCCCTCGAGGTCGAGGTGGGTGAGCGGGATCGAGGCGGTCTCGAGGATCTGCAGGCAGTGCTCGACGGCCGCCCCGCCCGAGACCCGGATCCGGATCAGCTGGTTCTGCCCGGTGACCGCGGCGACCTGGCGCTCGCGATCGGGATGGAAGTCGATGCGCGTGCCGCCGCCGTCCTTGTTGGTGGCGCGGGCGTAGAGCGCGATGCCGCTCTTGCGCGCAAAGTCGACGGACGCGTCGTGCAGGACCTTCGCGCCCTGGGCGGCGAGCTCGAGCATCTCGTCGTGGCTGATCGCCTCGAGCAGCTGCGCGGAGTCGACGATCCGCGGGTCGGCGGTGTAGACGCCGTCGACGTCCGAGCAGATCTCGCAGTAGTCCGCGCGCAGCGCGCCCGCGAGCGCGACGGCGGTGGTGTCCGAGCCGCCGCGGCCGAGCGTCGTGATCTCGCGCTTGTACGAGACGCCCTGGAAGCCGGCGACGATCACGACCTTGCCGCGATCGAGCTCGTCCTCGATGCGGAACGGGCGGACCTCGACGATCCGCGCGCCCGAGTGGCGATCGTTCGTGAGGATGCCGGCCTGCGAGCCGGTGAACGAGATGGCCTCGAGGCCTTCCTCGGAGCACGCCATGGAGAGCAGCGCCATCGACTCGCGCTCGCCGCAGGTCAGCAGCATGTCGAGCTCGCGGCGCGACGGCGACGGGCTCACCGACTTGGCCTTCTCGATGAGCTGGTTCGTGGTCTTGCCCATCGCGGAGACCACGACGACGACCTTCTTGCCGGCGGCCTTGGTGCGCGCGATGCGCTGGGCGACCAGCTTGATCTTCTCGGCATCAGCGACCGACGAGCCGCCGTACTTCTGAACCACGATTCCGGTCGGAGTCACGTCGTGCACCATACAGCATCACAACGCAGTGGCGATGGTAGGTTGTTCCCAATGGCTCTGGCTCGAAGCGCCGCCGTCACGCTCGCGGTCCTCGTCGGCTGCAGCCCCGCAACGAAGGCCCGACCGCGGTGGCCCGATGCGCCGGTCCAGCTCCGCGACGACTCCGATCGCGACGCGGCGATCGACCGCCTGTGGGTCACCCCGGCCGGCGCGGAGCGGGACGCCGCGCGCGCCGTGATCGCGCGAGCGACCGTGCTGCGGATCGCCGAGGCGATCCAGGACGAGCGCCCGTTCGTGGCGGCCTCGTTGCTCGAGGAGCTGACCTGGATGTGGCAGGACGATCCGGCGAACCTCGGCGCGGGGCTCGCGCCGCACGTCCGCGTGCTGCAGCAGCTCCGCGCGGTGTTCGCGAAGACCGGCGCGCTCGAACCCGCGGTCCACGCCCTCGTCGTGCTGGCCGAGGTCGAGCCCCAGCAGCGGGCCGAGCACCTCGCCGAGCTCGACGAGATCCTGGCCTTCGCGGACGAGCTCGCCCTCGCGGAGCATGGCGAGCACGCGAAGCGCGCGCAGCCGCTCGCCCTGCTCGGGCCGGCGGCGGTCGGGATCCCGGTGCGCTGGCTCGTCGATCGCTACGTCGCGCTGCTCGTCGAGCGCCAGATCGTGGTGTCGCGCCTGATCGATCAGCAGGGTGCGTCGATGCAGCTCGTGCGCGCGCACCAGGACATCCTGTCGACCGCGCGCCGGATCGCGATCGTGCTCGCGCGGGCAGCCCGGGTCGCCGAGATCCATCGCCACCTCGAGAAGGTGAAGGGCATCGGCTCGGACCGCGAGCTGACGATCCGCGCCGAGGTGATCGCCGATCAGCCGACCGCGAACGCGTTCGCCGAGCTGGCGAGCGAGCTCCGCGTCCACGAGCACACCGCGGATCCCGCCGCGGCCCTCGCCGTCGCGCTCGCGGGGCTCGCGCGCTTCCCGAAGGATGCCGAGCTGCTCGCGGCTGCCGGCGGCGATGCGCGCACGCTCGGCCGGGTCGATCAGGCCATCGAGCTCTACGAGGCGTCGATCGCGGGCTCGACCGAGGTCGATGCCGCGGTCGCGCTGCGGCTCGGCAAGCTCTACGCCGAGCAGATCGCGCGGCTCGCGAGCAACGGCCGGCCCACCGCGGCGACGACGGCGTGGCGGCGCGTCCTCGAGTTCACGCGCGGCGTCGCTCGCGCGCGGCCCCACGATGTCTGGCAGCAGACCGCCGCGATCGCGCAGTCCGCGCTCGGCAAGGGCCTGGCGAGCCAGGGGTTGATCGCGGACGGCCGCGGCGATCTCACCTCGTCGCTCCACCGCGCGCCCTCGCTCGACGCCTACGAGACGCTCGCGAACCTCGACGTCCAGACGGAACGGTTCGCGTCGGCGGAGCGCTGGAGCGCTGCCGGCATGGCGCTGCTCGGAGAGACCACCATCGGTGATCGCTACCGGCGCGCGAAGCTCGAGCGGCTGACCGGCGATGCGCTCCGCCGCAGCGGTCGGCCGAAGCACGCCGGCGTGCGCTACCTGGACTCGTTGCGGACGTGGGCCTCGCTCGGTGATGCGAAGGACCTGCCGCGCGCGATCGCCGCCGAGCGCCTGCTCGAGAGCGGGCGCTCGATGTGGTGGCTCGGCGACGCCGGCCGCAGCGTCGATCTCGTGATGGCCGCGGTCGAGCACGATCCGACGGCGCCCGCGATCCCCGCCACCGCCGTCGCCTTCCTCCTCGAGGTCGGGCGCTACCGCGACGCCGTCGACGCGTGCCACCGCGGGCTCGGCGAGCCCCGGGTCGGCGAGCTCTACAAGGTCTACACGAGCCTGTGGATCGTCGCCGAGGCGCGCCACCGCGGCGAGCCCGCCGACCCGCTCGCGAGCGAGTACCTCGCGAGCCGGCGCGGCGATCTGTGGTTCGAGCTGCTGGCGCAGGCGGCGAGTGGCCGGCTGTCGTATGC
>JALZOI010001025.1 GCA_030857245.1 Myxococcota bacterium | reverse complement strand
ACGCTGCACGTGTTCCGCTGCGAGCTGTGCCAGGGCGTGCTCGTCGTCGAGAAGGACCTGATGTACTTCGACTTCGAGCGCAGGCAGTTCTTCTGCGTCTATCCGCAGCGCGAGCGCGCGCACGAGCGTGCCTGCAGCCAGCAGGTGAAGCTCGCGTTCGAGCTGTGGATGCAGCGGCACGCGCCGGCGTTCATCGTCGAGATCAGCCGCGACTTCTTGATCCGCGTGTGCTTCGGCTACGAGGAGCTCCGCGAGAAGATCGTGATCGACGATGCCGGCCTCAGCGATCTGGTGATCGAAGCGCTCAAGATCGAGCTGCTCACCGCCGACCCGTGGTTCGAGCAAGCGGGCGTCGTGACGCTCCGGCTCGACACGCTGCTGCCCGACGGCACGCTCCGGTTCGTGCCGGAGTGGCTGCCCGGGACGGCACCGGCGGACGTCGAGCTCCGCGTCGCGGCGGTGACGCGCGCAGTCTACGAGGAGGTCGACGCCAGGTTCGACGACATCCTCGTCCACCACCCCGGGCTCGCGGCCGGCGCGCACGTCAGCCTGCTGCGGTTGATCGCGTGGCCCTCGCTCACGAGCACCAGCGCCGGCGAACGCGTCGGCTAACCCTGCGGGTCGGCCGGGTCAGCCGGGGGCGGCTCGTCACCGGGCCAGGCTGCCGGGATCCGGTTCTCGAAGTCCGTCCAGATCCGCTTGTCGTTGCGGCAATCGTAGCTGCGGCAGATCGCGGGCCGGTTCGCGTAGACGCTGCAGCCGCGCGCCGCGGTGTTGTGTACGCAGTAGCCATCCGGGCGATGCTTGATCAGGTACGGCCGCTTGTACTCCCACTTCACGACGCCCTCGTCGAGATCCTGGAACGATAGCGGGAACGTCAGGGTGCAGCACCGGCCCTTGCACAGCGGGATCCGGGCCTCGCAGTCGATCTGGGGGAGGTCCGTCAGCTGGTACTTGTCTCCCGGAGGCCCGACCTGCACGGCGGTCTGTGCGTTGCTGCGCTCGATCTCCTGCTGGCGGATGCGCTCGCGACGCTCGTCGAGGCTCCGCAGATCGACCTGGCCGCGCGCGATCATCTCCTCCATCAGGGCGAGCACGCGCACGCTGGTCTCGAGGACGTCGACCTTGGTCTGCATCCCCATGACATGAAGGAACCGCAGGCCGTCATCGAGATCGCGGCTGCCGGGGTCGTCGGGGTCGTCGGGCTGGTCGGGCATGGTCCTCCTCAGAGCAGGCGGCGAGCGATCTCGCGAAGCAGGTCGCAACTGACGGGTTCCCCGCGCGCCGTGCTCGCGTGGCGTGCGCGGTTCGCGACGTCCCGGATCTGCGCGCCGCTCAGCGTGTGGTGATCGCGCGCGAGCTCGTCGACCGGGAGGTCGGTGCCCGGCAGGGCGAGCTGCCACAGCTTCGCGCGGGCGTCCTGCGAGGGCATCGGCAGCGCCGCGGTGCAGGTCGCGCCGTCGAGGTCGAGGCAGCCGCGCGCCATCACCACGACCGGACCCTGCACGCGCGCGAGCCGGCGCAGCAGCTCCGGCGACGCCTGCTCCGCGCGCGCGAGCCCGAGGACGGCGAGCCCCTGCTCGGTGGCGAGGATCGTGGTCGCGAGCTCGTGCTCGGTCGGCGCGGGCCCGAGCTCGACGAGCTCGCGCGCGAGGTAGCGAGCGAGCAGGCTCGCGAGCATGGTCTTGCCGGTCCCCGCCGGGCCGTGGAGGACAGCGGTCGCATGCAGCCCGAGCGCGCCTTCGGCGTGGCGCTGCTCGCGGACCGCGACGACGAAGCCGACCGCGCGGTCGAGGATCTCGGCGGGCAGCACGATGTCGTCCCAGGTGTGGACGGCGTCGACGGTCGGCCCCAGCGGCCCGGGAAGCTGCGCCCGGATGCCGGCGAGCAGGTCCTCGCGCGTGATCCGCGCCCGCCCGGCTGCCTCGCGGAGCGACGTGGCGTGGCCGACGGCGCGCTCGATCGACTCGACGCCGACGCTGAGCGCGGAGGCGAGCTCCGCGAGGTCGCAGGTGTGCGCCTGCGATCCCAGCGCCCGGCGCCAGGCGGCCTCGCGCGCCGGGGC
>JALZOI010001024.1 GCA_030857245.1 Myxococcota bacterium | reverse complement strand
CGACGGGGGCGGTGCCGGGGACAGGCTCGCCGGTGGTGGGACCGCCTCGCCCCGGGCAGGCGGCGGTCAGGCCGGCGAGCCCGGCGACGGAGACGAAGGCGATCGCGGAGAGGCGCACGCATGCGGTCCTACCATGCCGGCCCCGGGAGGGGCTTTTCGAGGCGCATCGGCGTTCGCGCGTCCGGCGCGGGCTAGATGCTCGCCTGGATCCGCGTCGAGACCAGGTGCTCGGTCGCCCGGTTAGCAGCCATCGCGCCGCCCTCGAACGTGGTCAGCTCGTAGTTGGTCTGCAGCTTCACGACCTCGGTGAGGTGCCCGTTGATGCCGCCGGTGAACGAGCGCGCCGAACGGTTCGTCGAGCAGCACGAGGGTTCCAACCTCCCAGAATCCCTCGCGCAGCAAGGGCGCCCGGACGAGCTCTCAGCCGACCCAGGTGCGCGCGTTGCGGAACATGCGCATCCACGGGCTGTCCTCGCCCCACGTGGGCTCGTGCCACGAGAGCTGCGCGGTGCGGAACACGCGCTCGGGGTGCGGCATCATGATCGTGAAGCGACCGTCAGCGGTGGTGAGCGCGGCGATGCCGGCCGGCGAGCCATTGGGGTTCGCGGGGTACGTCGTCGCGATCGCGCTGCGGCTGTCGACGAATCGCGCGGCGATCAGGCCCGACGCCTCGAGCGCCGCGAGCGCCGCCTCGTCGAGCTCCGCCCTGCCCTCGCCGTGCGAGGTGGCGATCGGGATCCGCGAGCCCGCCATGCCGCCGAAGAACACCGACGGGCTCTCCTCGATCCGCAGCATCACGACGCGTGCCTCGAACTGCTCGGAGCGGTTGCGTACGAACCGCGGCCAGCGCTCGGCGCCGGGCAGCTGATCGGCGAGATCGGCGAGCATCTGGCAGCCGTTGCAGACGCCGAGCACGAAGGTGTCCGGCCGGCTCGTGAACCTCGCGAGGGCGTCGCGGGTGCGCGCGTTGTGGCGGAACGTGGCGGCCCAGCCGCGGCCCGCGCCGAGCACGTCGCCGAACGAGAACCCGCCACACGCGACCGCGCCCCGGCAGTCCGAGAGATCGATGCGGCCCTCGATCAGGTCCGTCATGTGGACGTCGACGGCCTCGAAGCCGGCACGCGTGAACGCCGCCGCCATCTCGATCTGCCCGTTGACGCCCTGCTCGCGCAGGATCGCGACGCGCGGGCGCGCGCCGGTCGCGATCGCCGCCGCCGCGACGGTGTCGACGGCGGGATCGAAGGTCAGCGCCGCGGACAGGCCGAGCGCGTCCGGCTCGAGTCGCCCGGCGTGCTCCTCGTCGGCGCACGTCGGGTCGTCGCGCCGCAGCGCCATCTGGTGCGTGACGTGCGACCACCGCGCGCGCAGCACCGTGCGGCGGCTGTCGATGACGGCGCGGCCGCCGTGCTGGATGGTGATGCGATCACCAGCAACCGACGCACCGATCGCGTGGACCAGCGAGCCGGCCGCGGTCAGGCGCTCCCGGACCTCGGCGACGTGCTCGGTCGCGACCTCGATGATGGCGCCGAGCTCCTCCGCGAACAGCGCCGCGAACGGATCGGCGTGGACGGTCGAGACGTCGAGCGCGAGCCCGCGCCCCGACGCGAACGCCATCTCGAGCGCCGCGACGACGAGGCCGCCATCCGAGCGATCGTGGTACGCGGCGAGCCGGCCCTCGGCGAGCAGCGCCTGGATGGCGGCGTAGAACGTCGCGAGCCGCGCCGGGTCATCGAGATCGGGAGGGACGGCCCCGAGCTGGCCGTACACCTGCGCGAGGCACGAGCCGCCGAGCCGGCAGCGGCCGCCGCCGAGATCGACGAGCAGCAGCTCGTGACCGTGATCCGCGAGCGCCGGCGTCAGCGCGCGCCGCACGTCCTCGACGGGACCGAACGCGGTGACGACGAGCGTGACGGGCGAGACCACGCTGCGCTGGCCGGGCGGTGCGGTCGCGGACGCGCGATGCTGAGGCCGCGCGGTCGCCGCCAGCGGTGCCGGCATCGCGAGCGGGCCACCCGCGATCCGCGCCTCGACGAGGTCGGCGCCCGCGACCGCGGAGTCGATCGCCGCC
>JALZOI010000040.1 GCA_030857245.1 Myxococcota bacterium | reverse complement strand
GGAGCGGGGCCGGCGGTGGCGGTGGCGGTGCTGACGATCGTGGCGACGAGCACCCGGCGAGCACGAGCGAGGCCAGCAGGGCGTGGGCTTGCATCCAGCCTCCGTCGTAACACGCGCGTCCCGGCGCTGCAGCGGCGCTCCTTCGTCGCGTCGCGACCACGGAGGTGCGGTCGCGCGTCCGCTCCGGTTCACGCGGTCTTGCCACGCGCGCGGCAGCGGCGCACGTGCGGCACCGACGCTCGGTATGTTCATAGCAAGATCGGTTCGCCTCCGTCGCCACGCTGGTCGCCACTAGCTAGGTTGCGTGCATGGACAAAGACGACAAGAAAAAAGCAGGAACGGCAGCGGGCGCGGCGGCGGGAGCGGCCGCGGGTGCAGCCCTCGGAACCGTGATCCCCGGCGTCGGCAACGTCGTCGGCGCGGTGATCGGCGGCGTGGTCGGCCTCGCCGGTGGCGCGGCGGTCGGCAACCTGATCGCGGACAAGATCAATCCCGACGAGGAGAACAAGTACTGGGAGCAGAACTACAAGACGCGCCCGTACGGCAAGGACGTCTCGTCGTACGACGAGGTGCAGCCGGCGTACAAGTACGGATGGGAGACCCGCGGACAGTACCCGGTGAATCAGCGCTTCGACGAAGTCGAGCCCGACCTCGGCACCAAGTGGGACAGCGCCCGCGGCAAGTCCTCCCTGGGCTGGGACAAGGCGAAGCACGCAAGCCGCGATGCGTGGGACCGCATCGAGCGCGCGCTGCCCGGTGACTTCGACAAGGACGGCAAGTAGGTAGGCGCGAGTCAGAGCTCCGCGCTTGCGCCGGTCACACCGGCGCGAGCGCGAGGGCCCAGCTGCCGACGATGATCGCGGCCGCACCGAGGCCGAGCACGGTCTGTCCAGGCCACGCGGCGGGGCGCCATCGCGAGAACCCCACGGCGAGCCCCACCGCGAGGCCGGTCATCGTGCCGAAGAGATGCGCGAGCATGTCGCTGCGTTCGCTGGCGCCGAGCATCGCGAGCAGCGCCGCCGCCCCCGCGATCGCCGTCCATGCCGGCCGCCTGCGCCGCTCACCACCACGCACGAGGTGGACGTACGTCAGCCCGGCGAGGATGCCGATCGCGCCGAACACGCCCGTCGAGAACCCGATCGACCGGTGGTCGACGCCATAGCCCCACGCATTCACGAAGTTTCCGAGCGCGCCTGCGACGACGACGAGCGCGGCGCCATATCCGACGCCGGTCCGCCGCATCACCGCGCCGACGACGACCGAGCCCAGGGCCACGTTCGACAGCACGTGGTTGGAGTCCGCATGGAGCGTCAGCGCGGTCACCGTGCGCCACCACTCGCCCTCGAGCACGCGGGCGGCATCGGACGCTCCCTCGACGAACCACACCGCCCGCGACGCGCTCGGGCCGGTGATCATGAAGAATCCCACGAGCGCGAGCGCGAGCACCACCGCACCGAGCGGAGCCCATCGGCTGTGGAAGCGCTCGTCGGGCGGCGGCACCACCTCGGCCTCGCGCCGGGCCTCGACCTCCTCCGCGTCGATCGCAGCGAGCTCCTCGCGAGCGGCCTCGAGGTGCATCGGCAGCACGTGCAGCTCCGCACCGAGCGCGCCGCCCCGCACCACCGCAGGGATGCTGCGGGACTGCAGCGCCATCACCCACGCATCGAGCCGCTGCCGGTCCTGCGTGGCGCGGACCCGGAACGTCACGGGCGGCAGCATCGGCGCGTCATCGTCGCTCACGCTCACGGAGGATCTCACTTCACCAGCCTCGACATGATTGCACGGTAATCTCGGACCCGCCGCTAGCCACCCTGCCCGACAGGGTGGGATGCGGAAGGACCAGGGGGCGCACCCGCCGACTTTGTTCTCTTCGATCCTCGGCGTCGCTTGGCGGCTCTGCGGCAAGCTCCCCGGCTCAGCGGTCGAACTTCTTCTTGATGCCGTACGTCTGGATCTTGTGGACCAGCGTGCGCAGCGGGAGGTTCAGCGTCTTCGCGGCCTCGGTCTGGTTCCCGTCGTGCTTGCGCAGGGCCTTCAGGATCAAGTCGACCTCGAACTTGCGGACGTGCTCGCGGTAGTCGCTGGGCTCGAGGCCGTCGCTGGCTCCCTCTCCGCCGCCCGACTCGGCGACGGCCACCAAGCGCGCACCACCTCGTACGCGTTCGGTGAGATCGAGCAGGCCGATCGCCGTGCCCTCGGCGAGCACGACGGCGCGCTCGATCACGTTGCGGAGCTCGCGGACGTTGCCGGGCCACGGGTACGCCTCGAGCGCGGCCAGCGCCGCCGCCTCGATCTCGCGCACGGCGGTGCGAGCCTGGCGCGCCGCCTCGTCGAGGAAGCGTTGCGCGAGCGGCCGGATCTCGTCGACGCGCTCGCGCAGCGGCGGGATCCGGAGCGTCAGGGTGTTGAGGCGGTAGAGCAGATCCTGGCGGAAGCGGCCGGCCGCGACCATCGCCTCGAGGTCGCGGTGTGTCGCCGCGATCACGCGGACGTCCACCTCGATCTCCTGGTCGCCGCCGACCCGGGTCAGCCGCTTGGTCTCGAGCACGCGGAGGAGCACCGCCTGCGCCGACGGCGCGAGCTCGCCGATCTCGTCCAGCAGCACGGTGCCCCCATCCGCCTGCTCGAAGATGCCCCGCGCGAGCTTGTCGGCGCCGGTGAACGCGCCGTGCTCGTGCCCGAACAGGACACTCTCGATGAGCGTCGGTGGGATCGCACCGCAGTTGATCGTGCGCAGCGGCCGCTGCTTGCGCGAGCCCCCGGCATGGATCGCCTGCGCGATCACCTCCTTGCCCGTGCCGGTCTCGCCATGGAGCAGGACGGCGATCGGCGACGACGCGAGGCGCTTCACCGTCGCCATCACCTCCTTCATCGCGGGCGTGCGGGCGATCACCGCACCACGCTCGCTGGCGCCGCGCCCGGGCGCGGCATCGCGGCTCGCTACCTGGACCGCGGCGATCAGCTCGTCGACCGAGGCCCCGTCCGCCGGGAAGGTCACCGCGCTGCACGCGAGCGGCGGGTTGCCACCGGTGAGCTCGCTCGTGAGCGCGGCGATCAGCGCCGGCGTGGCCTCCGGCAGCGAGATCAACACGCTCGCCGGACCGTAGACGCCGACGCGATCGACCGGCCGCACGCGCGCGCGCAGCCGGCTCGCCCAGCGACTGACGTGACCATCCTGCGGGTTCGTGCCGCGCACCATCATCAGCCCGAGCGGCCGCGCGAACGTCCGTGCGCGCGTGATCTCGTCCGCGAACGCCGCGAGGAACCGGTCATGCCCCTCGAAGCCGCGCAGCTGCTCGTCGACCGCCGACATGATGTGGATCGCCACCATCACCGGCCCGACGGCGATCTCGTCGCCCGGCGAGACCTTCGCGTGCGTGATCGGCTGCCCGTTCTGCTTCGTGCCGTTGGTGCTGCCGAGGTCCTCGACCCACAAGCCCTGCTCGTCCCAGGTGAAGCGCGCGTGCTGGCGGGACAGCCCGAGATCGGCGATCTCGACGTCGGCCGGTGCGGCGCGGCCGATCACCAGCGAGCGCCCCTTCTCGAGCTGCGCGACCTGCGCGCCGTCGCGGTGATACAGCACGAGCGTCGTCCGTGCGTGGAGCACGGTCGCGCCGCCCTTGAGCGTCGTGCCGTCGAGCGGCGAGCCGGTCATGTTGCGTGATCACGCAAGATCTTGCGTGCGAGCATGAGTGTCGAGTCCAGAAAAGACAAGCACTTGGCGATGGCGTGGCGGTTGCGAGAGGGCCGGCATCCCATGACGCACGACCCGAACAAGACCCACCTCGGCTGGGCGCCGCTCTTCCCCGTCGATCCTGCCACCGCTCCGCCGTCAGCTCCGCAGCCCGGCGGCTCGTACCCGCAGGGACCGGGCGGCTCCCCGCCACACGACCCGGCCGTGCCCACGCCGTACGCGCAGGGGTACGCGCAGCCGGCGTACGGCCCGCCGGCGCAATCGTATGGCCAGCCCTCGAGCGCGCACCCGACGTACGCGCAGCCCGCCCACGCGCAGCCGTCGCCGGGTCCATCGGTGTACGGCCCGCCGTCGTACGCGCAGCCGTCGTACGACCAGCAGGCCTGCGCCCAGCAGGCCTACGCCCAGCAGGCGTACCCGTACATGGGGTACATGCCGCAGCCGGGCTCCGCCCCGCCGATCTCGGCCGCAGGCTCGCACGGCCATGCTGCCCCGCAGCAGCAGGCCGCGATCGCACCGGTGTGGCAGAGCACGTCGGCGCCGGTGGCATCAGCAGCGCCGCCCGGGCCGGCCGGGAAGGCGAAGCGGGGCGCGCGCGCGATCGGCGCGGCCGACGCGACCGCCGGGGTCTCGGATCGGGTGCAGTTCATCCGCCGCACGTATCTCCACCTGCTCGGCGCGATCGTGGCGTTCGCCGGCCTGCTCTACCTCCTGATGACGAACGACTTCCTCGTCGCGAACATCTCGGTTCCGGTCGTGCGGTTCGCGCTCGGCGGCCGCTGGAACTGGGGCGTCGTCCTCGCCGCGTTCATGGTCGTGTCGTGGCTGGCGGACTACTGGGCAAGCCACGCGACCTCACGCGGCATGCAGTACGTCGGGCTCGCCGCCTACGTGATCGCCGAGGCGCTGATCTTCGTCCCGCTCCTCGCGATCGTCGCGTGGAAGACGCAGGCGATCCTCGCGAAGGGTGGTGGCGATCCGAACATCATCCGCGACTCCGCGTTCGTGACGCTCGGCATCTTCACGGCGCTCACCGCCTCCGTGTTCGTCACCAAGAAGGACTTCTCGTTCCTGCGCAGTGGCCTCGCGATGGTGAGCGGGGCGGCGGTGATGCTGATCGTGCTGTCGCTCACGTTCGGCTTCAACCTGGGCCTCGCGTTCTCGGTGGCCATGGTGCTGCTCGCGGCGGCCTACATCCTCTACCAGACCTCGCAGGTGCTCGCGCACTACGATCCGTCGCAGCACGTCGCCGCGTCGCTCGCGCTGTTCTCGTCGGTGGCGCTGATGTTCTGGTACGTGATCCGGATCTTCATGCGCGCCCGCGCCTGACCGCGACCGCACGGCCCCAGCCGTGAAGCGCCGTTCACGCCGGCGCGCCCGCGGACCACCGGCCGCACTCCGCCGACGCATTGCGCCTGGGCCCACCGCTTGCTGACATCATGGAGCACCGATGAAGCAGCTCAGGTATCTGGTGGTGGCGGTGCTCGCGGCCTGTGGCGAGTCCGAGTCGTCGCGGTTCGACGAGCTCGCGGCGAGCATGGAGGGCATCTACTCGGTCGAGACCTACACGCGCAACGCCGCCGCGTGTCTGCCGGGCGGCGAGTCGCAGCTCGCCACCGACACCTTCGCGCTCGTCGTCGCCGAGTCGGCATTCGGCACGCGCTACCTCTCGGTGAAGGCGTGCAGCTCGGTCGCCGAGTGCCGCTCGCTGCTCGGCAGCGCGGCGAGCGGCGGCGACTTCTACTTCGCGGTCCACGAGCCGGCCGGCGATGCCACCCTGACCGGCGAGGGCCGGAGCACCGGCTTCGGTGATGGCACGACCTGCCGCGGGGCCGAGCTCCAGTCCACCACGCTCACGCTGACCGGATCGACGCTCCACCTCGAGCAGGAGATCACGGTCGCCGACGCGTACCCGGTCGACGCCGAGGGCTTCTGCACCACCGATGGCGCCGCCCGAGCCGCGGCGGGCAAGACCTGCTCGCAGCTCGAGGCGCTCGACGCGACGTTCGTCGAAGCCCTCCCCAGATAGAGGGCAATAGAGGGGACGCCTCCACGAACGCGACGAGCTCGGCCGAACGCCAAGCGCGATCGCTACAGCGCGGTCCCCTCAGTCGTAGCGCCCGATCAAGTAGTAGCTGGCCTGGGTGGCGAGCGGGCCAAGCGCCGCCTGGTGCACGTGCTCGGCGGCCGTCGGGATCGCGAGCCGCACGGGCAGCGCGCCGTCGTAGGTGGCACCCCCGAGCTTCACGCCCCAGATGCCGGCGGCCTGCACGCTCTGCTGCATGTCCGTGCCGGCGATCAGCTCGAGCCCGGGCGCGAGCAGCGAGGGATGCTCGCCATCCAGCTCGGCGGGCTCCGCGTGCTCGTCGGGACCTCCGAGGTCGTCGTCCACGTGTGGGGTCGGGCACGGCACGCCGTACGCGACGATCACGCCGGCCAGCGCCCCGGTGGCGCAGCCAAAGTAGCCAGGCTCCTCCGCGAGGAAGTCGGCGCGCTCCGCGGCCGTCGCGCCGAGCGCGGCCGCCGCGATGGCCTGCCAGCCGGTCGTGGGGATCGCGGCGACCCGCTGCATCGCGGTCGCGAGCGCGGCGAGCGGCACCGGCGTCGGGTCCCAGGCATCCCCGACCTCGACGACGCACCCCACGACGAAGGCGGTGGAGATCTCGTCGGCGGGGTCGGGCGCGGTCTCGGGCGTGAAGTCGCCCGACGGCTGCGCCACGAGCGGCTGACCGAGCGTGAGGCCGAGCGCCTCCACGCGCTGCTGGAACTCGACCATCGACGTGATGGTCGTCCGCATCGTGAGCTGCTTGCCGGCGACGAGGATCGGCGTGGTCTCGGTCTCGAAGGTGAGGGCTCGATCAGTCATGCGCGTGCTTGTACGCGAGACCCCGCTCCCCGAACATCACGGTCGACGAGGGGCCGATCGTATCGACCGACCCACCGCGACGCGGCCTCCGAGCCCTGCGATCCGCGCGCGCACCGAGTTCCTCGCAAACCGTGCCCCACCGCGCGTCCTGGTGCGCCATCGTCACGTCACGCGCCGGAATCCGACCCCGGATCTCGGCGCGCGCGATGCACTCTGATCAGCCATGGCAACCCAATCAATGTACGAGCTGCATGACCATGCCGGCGCTCGCTGGCTGGCGCCCTTCCTCGCGGTGCTGGTGATCACGATCATCGGTCTCGCCATGATGCTGATCCACCCGTACGTGACGACCTAGCACGCACCCGAGCAGGCCCGAGCACCGCGTCTCACCGACCGACGAGGAGCGCGACCAGCACGGCGATCAGCACGGCGATCAGCACGCGCGCCACGAGCCACGACGGACGCGGGTCCGGCGAGGTCAGCGGGCCGGGCGTGATCAGGTCGTGCACCGACGGCGGCACGCACCCGCAGCCCGGGCAATGCCCGGCCTCGGTGCCCGTGACGTAGCGCTTGCACACCAGGCAGCGGAACCGACCAGGCGACCGTCGCGCGATGCTGGCTCCTCGATCCACGACTCAGTCTAGCGTGGCCTCGCGCAGGACGGTCTCGACGAGTTGCTGTGCGATGGGATGATACGTGGGACGCAAGCGCTCGAAGGTCGACGTCGCGAGCGCCCGCGTCTGCGGATCGCGCGCGAGCGCGCTGTACAGCGGGCGCAAGAACTTCATTCGCCCCGTGCTGGCGAGCACCTCCTCGGTGCGCGGCACCGCGGCGCGGTAGCCGGACTCGAGCGCGAGTTGCAGCCAGCTCGCGAGCACCTCGTAGTTCGTGCTCGCCGTCAGCGCGAAGCGCTCGTCGAGCAGCTGGCACGTCGCGGCCGGCGCCGGTCGCGGCATCGCCTCGAGGTAGAGCTGCCACTCGGTCGCCGACCACGCGGCCGCGACGTCGCGCTCGGGGACGCGGCCGGCGAGCTGCTCGATCGCGTCGAGCTTCGCGGAGCGGGCGACCGGCGCATCCGCGGGCAGGCCGGCACCGTCGATCCAGCGCGCACCGCCGACCTCGGCGAGCACGCCGGGGAACCGCTGCTCGAAGTGAGCCTCGAAGTCCTCGGTCGTGATCGCCGCGAACCGGAACGCCTCGAGGTAGCTGCGCAGCCACGCGGTGAACGGCTCGCGGCCCACGGCTTGCTCGAGCCGCACGAGGAAGAAGTAGCCCTTCTGGTACGGCACCTGCGAGTAGGCGTCGTCGGGATCGATCCCGGCGAGCTGCGTGCGGAGCTGCGTCAGCTCGGGACGCTTCACGAACCGGCGCAGCGCCTCGTCGAGCACGCGCCGGCCGAGCGCCGCGTGCAGCGCGGCGACCTCGGTGCCCTCGAGCGTCTCGATGATCCGGCGCTCGCCGTAGACCGTGAAGCCCTCGTTGAGCCAGAAGTGCTCGGCGTTGGCGTTGGTCACGAGGTTGCCCGTCCACGAGTGCGCGAGCTCGTGGACGAGCACGCGGACCAGCGAGCGATCGCCCGCGATCACCGTCGGCGTCAGGAAGGTGAGCCGCGGATTCTCCATCCCGCCGTACGGAAACGACGGCGGCATCGCGAGCACGTCGAAGCGCTCCCAGTCGTACGGGCCGAACAGCGCCTCGGCGGCGCGCATCATGTCGTCGACGCCCGCGAACTCGTAGGCCGCGCGCTCCAGGACGGCGGGCTCCGCCCACACGCGCGAGCGCGGCGACAGGTCACGCGCGACCAGGTCACCGACGGCGAACGCGAACAGGTACGGCGGGATCGGCTGCGGCATCTCGAACCGCTCGACCGCGACGTCGCCCGTCTCGATGCGACCGCGATGCGCGGCCGCCATCACCGCGACGAGGTGCTTCGGGATCTCGAGTGCGGCGGTGTAGCGGATGCGCAGGCGCGGCGTGTCCTGGAGCGGGATCATCGAGCGCGCGTGGATCGCCTGACTCTGGCTGAACAGGAAGGGCTGCGTGCCGCCCGCGGTCTGCGCGGGCTCGAGCCACTGCAGCGCGGACGCCGTCGGTGCGGTGCGGTAGCGGATCCGCACCGCGGCGGTGTCGGGTCGCAGCGAGATCGCGAGCCGGGATCCGAGCACCGGCTCGCTCGGATGGAGCACGAACGGCAGGGGCCGGCCGGCACCATCCTCGACCGCGTCGATCGCGAGCTCGCGCGTGTCGAGGTCGAGGGTGCCGGTGCCCGTGCCCGGGGCCGCGTCGTGGAACGTCAGCGTCGCATCGCCGTGCAGCGTGCGGGACGCGAAGTCGATCCGCGCGATCAGCGCGAGCGCGGCGGTCTCGACCTGGGTGTCGTCGTTGTACGAGTGCGGATCACGGCGGGCCATGTCCGCTTCATAGCGCGTCTACTCGTCGAGGAGATCCGAGGCCCAGCCCTTCGTATCGACGAGGTCGCCGGTCGCGGCAGGCTCGAGCGAGCTCCCGGCGAGCTCCTCGGCGACCAGCGACGTCATCTTGTTGACCTCGTCGTTGATCAGCGCCTGGATCAGCGCGTACCTCGGATCCGCGGCGCGCTCCCGCGCGACCCGGGCCGCGCGCACCGCGGCGGCGACGTTCTTCGACGTGACCTTGAGCTCGCGCTCGAACTGATAGTCCGCGAGCGCGTCGCCGAAGTCCGCCGCGGTCTGGAAGCGCGCCTCGCGATCGCGCGCGAGCGCCTTGCGCACGACCGCCTCGAGCTCGCGATCGACGTTCGGGTTGAGCGCCGTGATCGACGGGATCCGCGCGGCGCGCACGAGCTCGACGGTGCGGTGCGGCGTGTCGCCGGTGAACAGCCGACAGCCGGTCAGCAGCTCCCACGTGATGATGCCGAGCGCGAACACGTCGGCGCGCGCGTCGACGGCGAGCCCGAGCGTCGCCTCCGGTGACAGGTAGCTGAACTTGCCCTTGACCATGCCCTCGTCGGTGATCTCGACCTGGCTGTCGGCCTTCGCGAGCCCGAAGTCGACGACCTTCACCTCGCCGTTCTTCGACATCATGATGTTCGGCGGCGACACGTCGCGGTGGACGATGCCGAGCGGCTCGCCGGTCTGCGGGTGATCGAGCGTGTGTGCGTAGTGCAGGCCTTTCGAGGCCTCGACGATGATGTGCAGGGCGAGCCCGATGTCGCGCGTCCGGGTCTCGCCGTGGTGCGCGATCAGCGCCTTGAGATCGCAGCCTTCGACGTACTCCATCACCAGGAAGTACGTGCCGTCATCGGCCTTCGAGATGTCGAAGACCTGGACGCAGTTCGTGTGCTGGAGGAATAGCGAGAGCCGCGCCTCGTCGAGGAACATCGCCACGAACTGCGGGTTCGCGGTGAGGTGCGGGAGCACGCGCTTGATCGCGACCGACTTCTTGAAGCCGCGCAGCGACTCGGCGACCCCGCGGAACACCTCGGCCTGACCGCCTCCACCGAGACGCTCGAGGACGGTATAGGTGGGCTGCATCTCCACCACGGTCGCTCGGACGCGACGCGCGATCAAGTACGAGCGGTGCCGGCGGTCGCACCGGCCGGCGCAGCCCCGGGGCTCACCGCGGTTCGACGGTCACTCTGCCGGTCCGCGGCGTCGTGCGGATCGCGGAGCCCGGGTCGCATGACAGCACGGTCTCGCTGTAGTCGTAGTGGTACGTGCGCTCGTCGATCGGCGTCAGCGTCTCGGTGCCGATCACGCGACAGCCGTAGACCTTCGCGCGGATGTTGATCGTGATCGGACGCAGCTCCTCGCCGTCCATCGTCACGAGCAGATCGCCGCCGCGCCACGCGGTCAGGTAGATCGAGCGAGGCTCTTCGGCCGCGTGCAGCACGAGCCGCCGGGTCACCGAGTCGCAGGAGCCATCGCTACGGAGGGCGCCGAACACGCCCAGACCGAGGAGGACACCACCAACAACGACCGACTTCATCACCGGGGTCGTCAACGCTTGCAGCATCGCTCCATCTTACTCGTCGAGCACCGAAGCGCCATCCCGAGTTCGGGCGCGGCGCCGACGCCGACATCTCCCCACGAAACGCTACCTGGTCTCGTTCGTGGGCGCGCTTACAGCGTCGGCCTCCGCCACCGGTGCCTCGCTGACTTTCATAAGCCCGCGGCACGCCAACCCCGATCGTGAGCATCCTGGCTTTACTCGCGGCCGCGATCGTCATC
Organism: Myxococcota bacterium; assembly: GCA_030857245.1. Taxonomy (GTDB): domain Bacteria; phylum Myxococcota_A; class Polyangia; order Haliangiales; family Haliangiaceae; genus JABFXX01. Next base: position 10,771 of record JALZOI010000040.1, on the reverse strand, counting down.
AAAATGGCTGAGATGGACGCGGTTGCCACGCGGCGGGGCTCGCCATGAAGGCGGGCGATATCGTCGAGGGGCGATACAAGATCATCAAGCCCCTTGATGAGGGCGGGATGGGCATCGTCTGGCTGGCGGAGCACGTCCTCATCAAGCGCCGCGTCGCGCTCAAGGTCCTGCGTGCCGAGCTGATCGGCGACCCCGACGTCATCGAGCGCTTCATGAACGAGGCCCGTGCTGCCGGGACGCTCGGCCACCCCAACATCGTCGAGTCGACGGACATGGGGTTCACGCGCGAGGACGCGCCCTACATCGTCTACGAGTATCTCGAAGGCTCGCTGCTCACCGACGAGATCTACCGGGTCGGCGGGATGCCGTGCCGGCGGGCCGTACGGATCGCACGGCAGATCGCGTCGGCGCTCCAGGCCGCCCACAACGCCGGCATCGTCCATCGCGATCTCAAGACCGACAACGTCTTCCTGACCCACAAGGAGGAGGCCTCGGATCACGTCAAGGTCCTCGATTTCGGGGTGTCGCGCTTTCTCGAGGCCGAGGAGGAGTCCGGCGGCGCCAAGCGCGGGCTCGTGATCGGCACGCCCGAGTTCATGGCTCCCGAGCAGATCCTGACGCCCGATCAGGTCGACGGCCGCGCCGACATCTACGCGCTCGGCTTGATCGTGTACGAGATGGTCACCGCCCGCCGTGCCTTCAAGACGGATGGCGATCAGGAGCAGCTGCTCGAGCGGATCGTCCACGAGCTGCCACCGCCGCTCGACCTGCCCTCGGCGCCACCCGGCCTCGAGGAGATGCTGTTCAGCCGGCTGCTCGCGAAGGATCCAGCCCAGCGCTACCAGTCCATGAAGGAGGTCGAGGTCGCACTCGAGGCCTTCGCCGGCGTGTTGCGCGACGGTCGCGTCAGCGAGCCGCTGCCGATCGCGTCGGTGTTCGGCGACGCGCCGCGGACGGGGAGCGCCCAGCCTCCACTCACCCCCCAGACCACCCCGCCGCGCCGGGCCTGGATCGGCTGGGCGATCGGCGCCGCGCTCCTCGGCGCGGGCGGGGCGGGCGCGATGTACGCCCACCGCTCACAGGCCGAGACCGCGGCCGAGGCAGCCAAGCCCAACCTCGCGGTCGTCGAGGCCGAAGCGGTGCGGCTCGGCGAGGAGCTCGAGTCGCAGGCGCGCTCGAGTCACCTGCGCGCGAACGGGATCGCGCAGACTCCGATGCTGCGCGCCGGCATCGAGACCGACGCCGCCACCCTGCGCGACATGGCCAAGGGTGACTTCCTGTTCACCCCGACCAAGGGTGAGGTGCTCGAGCTGTTCCAGACCCGTGAGGGCGGTGCGCCGGTCCCGATGCTGCGCCTGCCCGAGAGCGCGCCGGCGGGCACGCCGCTGGACGGTCTCGCGACGCGCCTCGGCTCCGACGGCACGGCGCTCCGGCTCTCGGTCAGCGAACCGATCATGAAGCAGGGCGACGCGACCCGGACCAGCGGCACGGCGGTGCTGACCACCACGGTCGAGCTCGAGCCCGTGCGGCGCCGTCTCGCCGAGCTCACGACGCAGGCGACGCTCGAGGGTCTGGAGGCGCCGCTCGTCATCGTGGGCACCACGCCGGCGCCGGGTGACACGCGCGTGACCTTGCCGATCAAGCTCGCGCCCGAGGTCCATGCCGGGACGCTGCGCCTCGCCGTCGCGGTCGCCACCCCTGCGGCGGCGAAGGTCAAGCAGCCACAGACGTTCAAGCTGGCCGGCTACGGATTGTGGGGGCTCGGCGGATTACTGCTCGTGATCTACGTCGTGGGCTTGCTACGGGTCCGGAGTCAGCGATAAACCTGGGCCCATGAAGCTTCGGGGCGTTCTGGCGTGTCTAGTCATGTTCGGGTGTGGATCCTCTCCCAAGAAGGATTCGACGCCGCTGCCGACGGGAGACGGCACCGGTGACACAAGCACGGAGCCCACGACGGGTACGGCGGGGACGCCGGGGCCGACGGACGGCAAGGCCAAGTCGCTCTACGATCGCCTCGGCGGTCAGCCCGCGATCACGGCCGTCGTCGACGAGTTCGTGAACCGCACCACCGCGGACGTCCGCATCAAGGATCGGTTCTTCAACACCGACGCCGACAACCTCAAGAAGCTGCTCGTCGAGTTCGTGTGCCTCGCCAGTGGCGGCCCGTGCAAGTACACCGGCCGCGACATGGAGTCGTCGCACGGTGGCATGGAGGTCGTCGAGGAGGAGTGGAACGCCCTCGTCGAGAACCTGATCGGCGCGCTGGACAAGTTCAAGGTCCCCGAGAAGGAGAAGGGCGAGCTGCTCGGCGCCGTCGGCCCGCTCAAGCCCCAGATCGTCGCGTCGGCTGACAAGCTGAAGCCGATCGACGAGAAGAAGCTCGCCGCCGTCAGCAAGCTGCAGGCGACGCTCAAGGACCAGGCCGCCGCCGACCTGCTCGGCATGGCGGTGCTCGCCGGCAAGCGCGGCCAGCGCAACTACGCGGAGCAGCTGTTCACCCGCGCCGAGATGACGGCGGGTCCGAAGCCGCTCGCCGCGGTCGCGGCCACGTTCCGCACCGGCGCGCCGCCGCGCGTCCAGACCGCGCTCAAGACGATGCCGGCCGACACCGCGCCGCAGCCCGCGACGGTCGGTAACTCCGACGCCGACGAGCCCGACAAGAAGCCGGCCGGTGGCCAGCTCACCGGCATGGTGACCGTCGACGGCAAGCCGTCGGGTGGCCTCGGTGTCGTGATGCTCTGGCCGCAGGGCGGCGCGAAGAAGCGCGTCGCGAAGACGCGCGTCATCGAGCAGCGCAACAAGGAGTTCGCGCCGCGCGTGATGGCCGTCCCCGTCGGTTCGACGGTGTCGTTCCCCAACTTCGACGCGATCTACCACAACGTGTTCTCGCTCTCGAAGGTCAAGCCGTTCGACCTCGGCATGTACAAGAACGGCGAGACCCGCGAGGTCAAGCTCGACAAGCCCGGCATCGTCCGCCTCGGCTGCAACCTCCACGCGTCGATGGCGGGCTATCTGATCGTCGTCGACGCGCCGCACTACGCGGTCGTGGACACCGACGGCAAGTTCTCGTTCGGCAGCCTCAAGCCGGGCAAGTACAAGGTCCAGGCCTGGAACGAGCGGAGCGGCGAGCCGACCACGAGCGAGCTCGTCATCAAGGCCGGCGGCAACGATGCCAGCCTCGATCTCAAGGCGGGTACGGCGTCGCTCGGTCCCGACAAGTTCAACACGTCGCGCCAGTAAGCGACCGTCGTCGATCCGGAACGTCGAACGCCGCGCAGTCAGCGCGGCGTTCGTCGTTTCGGCTCGGGTCCGGGCGGCTACAGGGTGCGCAGGAAGGCGACCAGGTCCGCGCGCTCGCTCGTGGTCAACCGCATCGTGAAGCGGCTGTTGTAGAAGTCGACGGTGGCACCGAGGTCCGCCGCCGAGCCATCGTGGAAGTACGGGGCACGTGCCGCGAGGCCGCGGAGGATGGGGCCCTTGAAGCGGCCGATGTCCTTCCAGCGACCGCTGATCAGCGCGCGGCCGGGGTCGACGGTCTGCTTGAGCTCGCCGGTCGCCTTGTTGCGCAGGGTGTAGAGCGGCATGTCCGCGGTCCGGCGCGACGCGTCGCCAAGGCCGATGTTCAGCGGCGCGACGACCGAGTGGTTACCGCCGTTCGGCGTGTTGTGGCAGGTCGTGCACGTACCGACGACGACGGCGGGCGTGCCGAACGCCGCCTCGTCATTGAGCCCCGAGACGCCCGTGATGTTGATGGTGCGCGTGTTGAACAGCGCCTGACCACGAGCCACGGAGCGGCGGCGCTCGCTGGCGCTGGTGGTCCACGCGTCGTAGATGTCGAACACGATCGGGGTGAAGGCCTCGCCGGTGCGGCTGTCACCGAAGTTGTCGTTGATGCCGACGTAGAACTCCTGCGCGACGAGGCTGGGCAGGCCACCCTCGCCACCCTCGCTGACGAGCGCTTCCGCGCTGTCGTCCCACACCTGCGCGGTGTGGAGGGCGACCTCGAAGTTCACGATCGAATCGCGCTGGGCCTCCGTCAGCACGACGGTGCCCTCGGCGTGACCCAGCGTCGCGCCATTGGACTGGTCGCTGAGGTTGAAGTGGATGGACTTGCCGTCGACGGTGTGGCGACCGTCCCACATGACGGTCGACAGCATCTTGAGGTTGGCCGACGGCAACGGCCGGCGGAACAGCGAGAGCTCGGCCGCGCTCGCGTAGCCGTACGGATCGTCGACCGCGACGAGCTCGAACTCGGCATTCGCCGGGATGCCGATGCCGACGCGGATCAACCCCTTCGTGAGCAGCTGGCTGTAGGCCTTGCGGCGGGCCGCGAGCGTCGAGACGTCCGCTTTCGGCGAGTTCGCACCGTCGTTGAGACGGAACACCGCACCGAGGCCAAAGCCGTCGTCCTTCACGCCGCCATCGGTGGCGGTGAAGATGGCCTGCATGTCGGAGGGACGGATACCCCAGCCCGAGCCCGGCAGGTGGCAGCTGACACAGCGGCGACCGTTGGTCCCGAGGTTCTGGAAGAACTCGTTGTTGAGGTCGATGTAGCCCGCGGTGCTGTACGACGCGCCGTACCCCGACGGGTTGCGGAACGGGATGTTGTTCGCGAGCCGCGGGGTGTTGCTCAGCTCGGACATCGTGACGCCCGTCGGCTCCGCGTCGTCGTCCACGTCGATCGCGCAGCCAGCTGCCGTCGACATCATCAGGAGCACCGCACCGAGTTGCTTCAGCATCGAGCGCCCTTCACTGCAGCCTCAGAGCCAGCCCGAGAGGTCCTGTAACCACCTTGTTTTCGGCGCTTTCTCACGTGATGCCGCTCCGGAGGGTGTTCCAGTTCCAGTACAAACCTCCGCAAATAAGCAAGATTGCTCACAAAGTTATGCAAGGTCGGTCAAACGGCCTGAACTCGCTAATTTCATGAGGAAAACTGGAGCATCCCGGTGGCTGGTGTACCGTTTCCAATCCAGTCGCTGAGAGGAACGCCATGGGGAGCCAGGAGACGACTCACATCGCCGTATGCGCAGCGAGCCGGACGGAGCTCGAACAGATGGTCGCGGTGGTGCGGCAGTCGGGTGCCTGGTCCGTGCTGCCGATCCTCTGGCCTGACGCGGCAGGGCTGATCGAAGCGCGGACCCTGGCGCAGGCGTATCTGCTCCACAGCGGACACTCCGAGAACGGCGCGCATGGGGACTGCGCCGAGCTGATCGAGCTGCTGCGATCACGACCACCGCGCGCGCCGCTCCTGGTGGTCGGCGCCGACGCCTCCGCACCCGCCACGCCGGACGTGTGGACGCCCGTGATGCCGCCGCCGCAGCTGCTCGGCTCGATGCTGATCCACCTGCTCGACAGCCAGCCCGCGCGTGACGTGAGCGAGAAGGCGCCGGCCTGGCGCCGCAAGTCCGACATGATCATCGGTGACAGCTTGCCGATCCGACGGCTGCTCCACTCGCTCGACCAGCTCGCGCCGGCCACGACGCCCGTGCTGATCACCGGCGAGAGCGGCGTCGGCAAGGAGCTCGTCGCGCGGTCGTTGCACTTCTGCGGGCCGCGCGCGCCGCAGCCGTTCATCGCGATCAACTGCGCCGCGATCCCCGAGAACCTGATCGAGGCCGAGCTGTTCGGCTACCAGCGCGGCGCCTTCACCGGCGCCGTCAACGCGCACGCCGGCGCCTTCGAGTCGGCGCACAAGGGCACGCTGTTCCTCGACGAGATCGGGGACATGCCGCTGGGGATGCAGGCGAAGCTGCTGCGCGTCCTCCAGTCGAGCGAGGTGCAGCGCATCGGCTCCACGGAGCGCATCGACGTCGACTTCCGGCTGGTCTCCGCGACCAACCGCAACCTCGAGGCCGAGGTCAAGGCCGGGCGCTTTCGCGAGGATCTCTACTACCGGGTGCTCGTGTATCCGGTGCACGTGCCCCCGCTCCGCGAGCGGGCCGAGGACATCCCGCGCCTCGTGACGCATCACCTGTCCGCGATCGCTGCGCGCGAGCACCGGATGGCGCCGCGCCTCACCCCGGCGGCGCTCGAGAAGCTGCTCGGCTATGGCTGGCCGGGCAACATCCGCGAGCTCGTGAACATGCTCGAGCGGGCCTCGCTGCTCGCCGAGGACCGGACGATCGACGCGCACGACATCATCCTGTCGGCCACCGCCGGCGACCACGCCGCGCGCGTCCTCGCGCCGTACCGCGAGGCCAAGGCGACGTTCGAGACCGACTACTACACGCAGCTGATGCGCACCGCCGGCGGTAACGTGTCGCTCGCGTCCAAGCTCGGCCAGAAGACGCGCAAGGAGATCTACGACGCGCTCAAGCGCTGCGACATCGACCTCTCGCAGTTCACCGGTCCGGCCTCGCGGCGCTAACGCACGCGCCGGCGCGGGAGGCAAGCCCCCGTGCGGCTCGGGGGCGCGGCAGTCCCTGGATCAGCGCCGGCGCTGATCCAGTATCAATGTCACGATCGGCAGCGCGAGGATCACCGGGAACACGTAGAACCCGACGTCGTCGGGGCGCGCGCCCTTCGGCCGGTAGACCTCACCCATCGCGAGGCAGACGCCGACGTAGACGACGATGACGGCGAGCCCGCAGAGCTGCCAGAGGCGCAGCGTGATCAGCGGCGGGTCGCGGGGCTCGGGCGCGGGCCGCGGGTCGGGCGCGCCCTCATCGGCCGCCAGGATGCCGCGCCACTTCGCGTGATCCCAGGCGACCAGCGCGAGCGTGCCGAGGACCATCAGCGTGACGACGATCGCGGTGGGATAGACGCCGGTGCTCCAGCAGAACGCGAGGATCGCCGTCAGGACGGGCAGGGCGAGCAGCGCGCCGAGCGTCGCGAAGCGCTGCGTCATCAGCAGCACGGCGATCGTGAGCTGCAGGATCCCGACGAACTGATAGAACCAGCCGGTCGCGTGGAAGGCGTGGAGGAAGTCGTGAAACCGGCCGCTGTGGGCGGGATCCGTGAACGGCTGGTCGAGGAGCTTCTTGAGGCCCGCCGGGACGAAGGCAAAGCCGAGCAGGATGCGCAGGTTGACCACGCAGAGGTGGGCCCAGCGCTGGCGGCGCGCCCGCCGGATCAGGTGCTGCATCGCTACCGCTTCGCGCCGAGGACCCGCACGAGCTGCTGGTAGGAGTTCTGGGTGGGCGCGCCGCCCTCGCAGTTGCGCGCCTGCTTCTCGCCGCAGCGCACGGCCTTGTCGACGAAGCGCTTGGCGCCGCAGGGACCGAGGTACGTCATCACGTCCTTGCAGTCATACCCGTGATCGAGGCCATAGGCATGCGCGACCTCCATCCCGATGGTCTCGCAGATGGCGCGCACGTCGTGGCTGAGGGCGGTGCTGAACGCGAAGACGACGGGCTTCGGGATCACCGCGCCGTTGAAGGGCGCCAGCCCGCCGACCCGCCGGTCCTTGACGCCGATGTCGCTGGCCCGGCCGCCGACGGCGACGAGCACGAAGTCGGAGTGGGTCGGGCGCTGGTCGGTGACGACGACGTCGAACGGGACGAACAGCGCGGTGACGCACGCCACGACCTTCTTCCAGGTCGCCGCGTTGCCCTTCCAGCCGCCGAGCCGGGTCGGCTGGTTGCGCGCGCTCGCGAGCACGCTCGAGATCCCGGCGGGTGCATCGTCGATGCCGGGCCGGAGGTCGATCGGGGCGCGCTCGAGGAAGATCGTCTTCGACGGCCCGCGCGCGTGCCCCTTCACCACGCGCACGAAGTCGTCGGTGTCGGGGGTCTGCCACGTGCCGGTCTCGACCCGGTTGATGATCGTGAGGCCCCCGACGACGACGGTCGCCGCGAACACCCCGACGATGCCGGCGATGACCAGCCAGCGCCGCCGGTGCGATCGCGGCGGCGGGCGACGGAGGTCACGCGTGGGCATGAGACAGCGGATGATGACACATCCGGAGGCTCCGCAGACGTGACCAGATCTCACCCGCGCCTCGATGCGATACGATGGACGTGTGAGTGGCAGCACCCCCGAAGTCGTGGGGCCGTACCTGGTGTACGAGCAGATCGGCAAGGGTGGCATGGCCACGGTGCACCGCGCGGAGACCCAGGGCGTGGAGGGGTTCCGCCGGCCGATCGCGCTCAAGCGGCTGCTCACCCACCTCGCGGCCGATCCGGACTTCGTGAAGTCGTTCGTCCACGAGGCCCGGCTGGCCAGCCACCTGCACCACACCAACGTCGCGCAGACCTACGATCTCGGGAAGTTCGACAACACGTACTTCATCGCGATGGAGTACGTGCCCGGCGCGACGCTCAGCCAGGTCCTGCGCCAGTGCAAGGCCGCGGCCGGCCCGATCCCGATCCCGATCGTCATCAACATCCTGACGCAGATCTGCGACGGGCTCGATCACGCGCACAACCTGGCAGACGGGTCGGGGAAGCCGCTCGGCATCATCCACCGCGACGTCTCGCCCGCGAACGTCATCGTGTCGAACACCGGGATCGTCAAGCTGATCGACTTCGGGATCGCGAAGGCGCATAGCTCGGGCGGGCAGACGCAGACCGGCATGATCAAGGGCAAGTTCGGCTACCTCGCGCCCGAGTACACGTACGGCCAGCTCGACTCGCGGTGTGATCTGTTTGCCGTCGGCGTGGTCGCTCACGAGCTGCTGACCGGCCGCCGGCTGTTCGACGGCGAGGACAACTTCGAGACGATCACGATGCTGCGCGAGGCGCCGATCCATCCGCCCTCGCGCGCGCGTCGCGAGGTGCCGCCCGATCTCGACGACATCGTGATGACCGCGCTGCAGCGCGACCCGCGGCTGCGCTGGCAGAGCGCGTCGGCGATGCGGATCGCGCTCGCGAACAGTGCGCGCGATGCCCGCCTCGAGGTCGGCAACGGGCGCGTCTTCGAGTGGGTGGAGTGGGCCTTCACGCAGCAGCGCCGGAGCGAGGACAGCGGGCTCGCGCGCGTGATCGAAGCGCTCGGCGAGCCGTCGAGTGCCTCCGTCGAGCTGTCGATCGACGAGCTCGACGAGCTGACCGAAGCGCCGACCACCGCGGGCCGCCCGGGCGCGATCCACGCCGCGGAGCGCGCGCGCCCCGAGCCAGCGTTCGTACCGTCGACGGCACCGCGCACCACGAAGCTCCAGCTCGGCAGTCGCTGGCTGTGGGTCCTCGTCACCGTGCTGCTCGTCCTCGCGGCGGCGGCGGCCGTGCTCGCGCTCGAGACCTACGAGCTCACGCTCGACCTCTGATGCCGACGGGCCGACGGCCGGGTCAGCGCTTGCGAGGGAGGTCGGGCAGCGCGATCACCGCGAGCGCGCGGTCGACGTCGGTCTGGCCGAGGGCGAGCGCGGCCCGCGCGGCGTCGCGATCGACCAGCTCGAGCACGTCGAGCGCGTCGCGCGCGGTCGCGAACCGGCGTTCGGGCCGCCGGGCCATGAGCTTGCGGGCGTAGAGCTCGAGCAGCGGATCGACCTCGCGACCCGGACCGCGCTTCGCGATGGGCGGGGGATCCCGGCTGATGTTCGCGACCGCGATCTCCATCGCGGTGCCGGTGAACGGGGTCACGCCGGCGAGCATCTCGTAGACGATCACGCCGAGCGAGAACAGGTCGGCGCGATGATCGATGGGATCGCACTGCGCCTGCTCCGGCGACATGTACAGCGGCGTCCCGAGCATCATCCCCGAGGCGGTGAGCCGGCCACCGTCGAGCGAGTCATCGGGGACCCGCAGGATCGCGATCCCGAAATCGACGATGCGCGGGACCTCGGTGCCGTCCTGGCCGAGCTCGACGATGATGTTGTCCGGCTTGAGGTCGCGGTGGATCAGGCCGACGCCGTGCGCGTGCTCGAGGCCGAGCAGCAGCTGGCGTACGAGCTGGATGACGCGGCGGCGCGCCGGCGCGATCGTCATCACCTCGGTCAGCGTCGGGCCCTCGGCGAACTCCATCACCATGACCTGGCGGCCGCTCGAGGTCTCGCCGACGTCGAGCACGCCGACGACGTTCGGGTGCTGCAGCTTCGCGGCGAGGTGCGCTTCGCGGCGGAATCGCGCGAGCATCGTGGGCTCGTGCACGAGGTGATCGTGGAGCACCTTGAGGGCGACCGGCCGCTTCAGCTTGTGGTGGCGCCCTCGGTAGACGGCGCCCATCGCGCCGGCGCCGAGCAGCGCCTCGATGACGAAGCGATCGAGGACGACCTCACCGATCAGATAATCGATCGCGGTCGGCCGCGTCGGCGCCGTGACCGCGACCTGCTGCTGCTCGCGCTGCTGGCGCGTGCGCGGCGTGATGTTCGTCTCGTCCTCCTCGGACATGGCGTTAGTGTAGACGACGCGAGATCCCTCCGGGGCCTTGGACTATCGTCGATCCCGAGGCCACATCGGATGACGGTCGAGCCCGCCACCGCCAGGCTGCTGGCGGAGATCCTCGCGGAGCCAGCGAGCGCGGCGGCGCGCCTGGTCTACGCCGACCACCTGCTCGAGCAGGGCGATCCGCGCGGCGAGCTGGTCCAGCTCCAGTGCCAGCTCGAGCAGCTGCCCTGGGACGCGCCCGCGCGGCGGACCCTCGACGAGCGCATCGCGGATCTGCTGGCCGTGCACGAGACCGCCTGGACCCGCGACGTCCGCGTCCTCGGGTTCCGCGAGCACCTGCACCAGGTCAGCGTCCGGCGCGGCTTCGTCGAGAAGGTGACGCTCGGCGCGAGCGATGCCGGGGAGCTCGTGCCGGCGCTGCGTGCGCTCACCCCGCTGCGCGAGCTCGACGTCCACGTGCGCGTCCGCGATGACGGCCGCGACCTCGACGAGCTGCTCGCGCTCGGCGC
>JALZOI010000411.1 GCA_030857245.1 Myxococcota bacterium | reverse complement strand
GCCCAGGCACGGGCGGCGGGCTCGACGGCCGGAGTCGCCGCGTTCTCGTCGGCACCGCCCGACATCATGCTCGAATCGGAGATCGTGATCGTCGCGGTCCGCGACGCCGCGATCGGCGAGGTCGCGCAGATGCTCGCGGGCACCGGCATGCTCGGCAAGCGGCACGTGCTGCTGCAGTGCGCGGGCGTGCAGTCAGCGCAGGAGTCGCTCGGCGGCATCACCGGAACGGTCCGCGGCATCGGCACGCTCCACCCGCTGTCGGCGATCGCCGATGGCAAGGCCTCGATGCGGTCGCTCAAGGGCACCGTGTTCGGCGTCGAGGGTGATGACATCGGCCGCGCCAGCGCCGGCAAGCTCGTCGCGGCGATGGGCGGCGTCGTGCTCGCGCTCGACAGCAGCCAGATGGGCGCGTATCACGCGGCCGCCGCCGTCGCCTCGAACTACGTCGTCGCCGCGATCGATGCCGCCGCCGCGATCCTCGCGAACGCCGGCGTCCCCGCCGACCAGGCGGCGCAAGCGCTCGTGCCGCTCGCCGAGGGCGCGCTCCGCAACATCACCGCGCGCGGCACCACGGCCGGCCTGACCGGCCCGGTTCGACGGGGCGATGCCGCGACCATTCAACGCCATCTCGATGCGCTGCGCGCGCGCCCCGAGCTCGCCGAGATCTATCGAGCGCTTGCGCGCCGTGCGGTGGAGATCGCCGCCCGGATCGACGGCCCTGACGCACCGGATCGCGCAGGTCTCGACGCGATCCGCGCAGTGCTCGCTGAACGCACGTAGCGCCGCCTCGCGTGACGACGGGGTCGATGTACGACATCGAGACACGACGCGAATGACGTCGACTCGATCGTGCGCGCTCGGTTAGCATCATCGACGATGAGCGTTCGCACCCTATTGGTCTCCTTCGTTGTCGCCGCCGTCGTGCTGATCGCTGGGCCCGCCCGCGCGGAGAAGCCGAACCCGACGTTCGCCGGCAAGATCATGCTGAGCGACAAGCGGTTCCCGTCGCAGGCCAAGAGCCTCGCGGCCTTCAACGCGAAGATCCGTGCGATGTCGAAGTCGAACTTCATGGAGGACAAGGAGAAGAAGCAGTGGAAGATCCAGTTCGCTGGCTTCCTCCGGCAGCCGCTCAATGACCTCGAGTACATCGTCAAGATCTACGACGTCACCACGGGACGCCAGCAGCTGCTGCTGACGTTCGAGCAGTTCACGCACGAGCGCGGGCAGGCCGCGCTGATCTCGAGCATGACGCTCGAGCGCAAGCACGTCGGCGTCAACAAGCAGCTCATGATCACGATGGAGAACAAGGGCAAGGTCCTCGCCTCCAACCGCTTCAAGATCATCGGCGAGGGCGAGCGCTACACGGGCAAGGTCGACTTCTCCGACGAAGAAGCGGCCGGCGGCGGCGAGTAGCACAGCGCGGCGCGGCAAGCGGATTGGCCGCCAAGGCCGCCAAGTGCCGCCAAGGTGAAAAGGGGAGCAGAGCCTCTCGCGAGCGGTCGTCGCGTGCCGGTGCAACCCGCTCGTTCGCCCAAGAATCCTTGGCGTCCATTGGCGGCCTTGGCGGCCAATCTCCTCTTCCTACTGCGTCACTGCGTGACGATGACGTCGAGGACGAAGGTGCTCGTGGTCTCGGGCGGGAAGACGCGGATCTTGTAGGTGCCGGGGTCCTTGAAGAGATACGGGAAGCCGTACTGGTTCGGGTCGGCGTTGCGGGGCCGGGCGATCACGCCGGTGGCCTTGCCCGTGGGCTCCTCGATGGTGACGACGACCTGATCGGCGACGAGCCGCGCGCCCAGCTTGTTGCGGAGCTCGAGCCGGATGCGGTGCGTGCGGCCGGCTCGCATCGTCTCGGGGATCCACGCTCGCAGGCGCGTCTGGCCGTCGTCGCGGAAGAGCTCGATGCGCTTGATGGTGCCGTCGCCCGGGTCGCGCTCCTGGACGGTCGAGCTCGACGTGTAGCGGAGCGCGGCGAGGCCCGCGACGCCGAGGACGAGCGTGACGATCGCACCGGCGCCGAGCCAGCGCAGGCGGTTGAACGCGCGGTACTCGGGGCGGGGGAGCGCGGGTCGCTCGCGAGCCGTGTGCGCTGCCGTACCGCGGGAGGCGGCCCGGGCAGGCGCGGGCAGGGGAGGCGCGGCGCTCCGCCGCTTCGCGCGCGGCGAGCGCGGCGGCGACACCGGCTTCTCGGCCTCGAGGAGATCGAGCGCGTCATCGATCAGCGCGACGAGCGTATCGGCGTTCGGCACGCGATCGTCGGGGCGCTTCGCGCACAGCCGCAGCACGAGGTCGTCGACGACCGCCGGGATGCCGGGCTGCTTCTCGCTCGGGCGTGGCACGGGGCGGCCGAGGTGCGCGAGCAGGACCTCGAAGCCGGAGCCCTCGAACGGCGGCTCGCCCGTCAGCAGCTCGAACAAGATGCAACCGAGCGCGTAGAGATCGGCGCGGGCATCGACGACATCGCCGTGCGCCTGTTCCGGGGACATGTAGTGCGGCGTGCCGATCAGTCCGTTCGCGGTCAGGCGCGTGGCGTCGGCGGTGCCCGGCTTGCTGACCGCGATGCCGAAGTCGACGAGCGCGATCCGATCATCGCCGTTGCGGTCGCGACGCCACACGATGTTCGACGGCTTGAGATCGCGGTGCACGACCTCCGCGGCGTGGGTCTCCGACAGCGCGCTCGCGATCTGGCGCGCGATCTCGAGCGCGCGGATCGGCGGCAGCGGACCGTCGTCGAGGATCTTGTCGAGCGGCACGCCGTCGAACAGCTGCATCGCGATGTACGGCCGGCCATCGGGCAGCTCGCCGACCGCGTGGATCGTGATCACGCCGGGGTGCGCGACGCGCGACGCGGCGCGGGCCTCGCGCGCGAACCGGCGCGCCATCACCGGATCGGCCGCGATCTCGTGCGTCGGCACCTTGATCGCGACGACGCGATCGAGCCCGATCTGGCGGCCGCGATAGACGGTGCCGAACGCGCCGCCGCCGAGGACGCCCTCGATCTTGAAGCCGTCGATCGTCGTGCCGATCAAGCTCTCGGCCGCGCTCGAGCGAGCTGCCGCGCGCCGGCTCTCGCCCGAGCCCGGATCGGTCTCGGCGACGCTCGGATCGCTCGCGGCCGGAACCGCGGCGAGCACGGCACCGCAGCCGGGACAGAAGCGTCCCGATTCATCGGTGGCGGTCGAGCACGCCATGCAGACCTGCATGTTCCCCGGAGGGTAGCAGCCGGCGGCGTCGCCGTACGTATCGGGATGTGAACGGGGGGCCATCGCAGGTCACGAGGGCAGGGTCACGGAGACCGGGCACCGTTCGACGCCGGGGTCGCGGCGGCTATTCAGCGGGCCGAGGTGCTCGATGCCGCCGACCTCTGGCAGAGTCCGAGGGTGCACAGGCTCGCGCTGATCGTCCTCCCGCTCATGCTCGCGAGCGCCGTCGCCGAGGCGGGCGGCATGGTGCTGCCGGTGCGAGGCGTGCGCGCGCTGGCGCGCGGCGGAGCGCTCGTCGCCGGCGCTGCCGATGCCGATGCCCTGTGGCAGAACCCCGCGGGCCTCGCGCATGCGGCGGGGCCTGACCGCCGGGCGCTGCTGTTCGACCTCGGCGTCGTCTACCAGCCCGTCGAGCACACGCGGGTCGACGCCGACGGGCTGCCGCTCGGGATGGTCACCAACCAGCAGCCGAGCCAGCCGGTCCCCACCCTGGCCGCTTCGCTGGGCATCGGCGACCGGCTCGTGATCGCGGGCGGGCTGGCGACCCCGTACAGCGCGCTGCATCGCTACCCCGACGACGGTCCGCAGCGCTACGCCTCGGTCAGCCTGGGCGGCAGCGCCTTCGTCACCGTGACGATCGGGGCCGCGTACCAGGTCACCGATCAGCTGCGGATCGGGGCGACGCTGCAGGACACCTTCTCGCAGCTGTCGTCGCGGATCGTCCTGGCCGCGTGCCCGGACTCGCTGACGTGCGCGCCCGAGGACCGCTCGTTCGACATGCTCGCGACGATCGAGCAGACGGACTACCTCGCGCCGAGTGGCTCGCTCGGCATCCAGTACGACGCCACGCCCGCCGTCACGCTCGGGCTCGTGCTCCAGGGGCCGACCCGGATCTCCGCCGGCGGTACGCTCGAGGCGAGGCTGCCGTCCTCGTCGGTGTTCGACGGCGCGCGGATCGTCGGGGATGACGTGCGGGTGTCGATGACGCTGCCGCCGAGCGTGCGTGCGGGCATCGAGCTCCGGCTGCGCCCGGCGCTGCGCATCGAGGCGGCGCTCGATGTCGAGTTGTGGTCGGTGCACGACGAGATCACGATCGAGCCGCAGGACATCCGCATCGAGAACGCGCCCGGCTTCGGCACCGCCACGTTCCGCGAGCTCGCGATCCCGCGCGACTACCGCACGTCGGTGGCGCCCTCGCTCGGTGTCGAGTGGCACGGACCCCAGGTGATGGTGGCCGCCGGGTACGCGTACGAGACCGCGGCGGCACCGCCGGCGACCGTGTCGGTGCTCACCGTCGACGCGGCGAAGCACCTGATCGCCATCGGCGGCGGCTACGAGGCGGACGGCTGGCAGATCGGCGGCGCGCTCGGGTACGTGCACGTCGCCGACGTCGAGGTCGCGCCCGGTGAAGCCGCGGTGACGCAGCTCGAGCCGCTCCGCGACACGCCAAGCGACACACCGGTCAACGCGGGGACGTACCAGACGCGGTACGTGCTCGCGGGCCTGCGCTTCGCTCGCCGCTGGTGACCGCAACTCCTGAAGCCCGCGCTCGCGGCGCAGCCACGCGAGTCGCAACACGCCAGGGTGGCGTGAGGATGATGACGCTCGGTACAGCGCGAGAGATCGCGCTGGAGTCGCAAACGAACGGTTACGCGACGGCGCGCAACGTCGCCGCGACCTGCGGGGCCAGCGCGCTCTCGATCAGGCCCAGGGCGCGATCGGTGCGGTTGACCAGCGGCTCGGTCGCGATGCCCAGGCTGCCGTGCATCTCGGCGGCGTCGAGGCTGCCAAGCAGCACGGACCACGCGAGGTCCGCGATCTCGCGCGCGTTGACCTGGCGGTAGACGCCGGCGTGGATGCCGTCGGCGACGCAGGCGCCGATGTGATCCTGCACCCGCGCGATGCCGGCGGACACGGCCACGACGACCTCGTCCGAGAGCTGCGGGCGGATGGCGGGCTGCGCCAGGAGGCGGAGGATCCGCGGACCCTCGGCGTCGCGCTCGGCCCAGCGCACCAGGATGCTCCACGTCTCGCGCAGCCGGCGGCTGACCTCGACCTGCTCGCGGACCTGCGCCATCTCGACGTCGAACACGGTGAGCGTGTCCTCGACGAGCGAGACGTAGAGGTCCTCCTTCGAGCGGAAGTAGAGATAGATCGCGCCGACCGACAGCTGCGCCGCGCGTGCGATCAGCTCGATCGACGCCCCCGCGTAGCCGCGCTCGGCAAAGACCGAGCGAGCGGCTTCCTGGATGCGGCGACGCCGAGCCTGGCGCTCCTGCGCTTTGCGTTCTTGAGCGTTCGTCATGGCGCCGATGTAGTCTTCTTGACGCGCCCGGTCAAGCGGCAAGATGTAGCAGACGATTACGCCGTAGATTCCTGCGGTTAACACTCCGCGAGCGGCGTGTAGGTGTCGGGAATAGCTCCACTTTCCAAACCTGACTCATGCTTCGCATCTAATCCGGTTCACTAGCTCCGGACCCGGGATCGCCGGATCAGACCGCGCCGCGCCCTCCATGTGTCGGCAGGGAGATGGTCCCGACCGCCCCCGTTCGCGCCTTGCAGACCCGCACGATGCTCGCCCTCGGCGCTGCCACCGCGACCCTGATCGCCGCCCTGGTGCTGCACCCGCGCCCGGACGCGGGCCCCCCGAGCACCGCGCCGCCGGGCGACGACGCCATGCAGCTGCTCGCCCGGCTGACCACGACGAAGATCCTCGCAGGGCGCCACGACCAGCACCTCGCCGTCACGATCACCGCCCCGGCGGGGCGGGCGCTGCAGCGACCGCCGGTCTCGCTCGCGGTCGTGATCGATCGCTCGGGATCGATGGATGGCGAGCCGATGCAGAACGCGAAGGCCGCGGCGGCGCGGCTGGTCTCGCAGCTCGACGCGAGCGATGCGTTCTCGATCGTGACGTACTCGTCGGCCGACGAGACGGTCACCGCGATGGCGCGCGCGACGCCGGCGAACAAGGCCGCGGCGATCGCGGCGATCGACGGGATCTACGATGACGGGGGCACCTGCATCTCGTGCGGGCTCGTCCGCGGCGCGAGCGAGCTGGCTCGCACGCCGGTGGTCGGCGGCGTGCAGCGCATCGTGTTGATCTCCGACGGGCAGGCGAACGAGGGCATCTTCGATCGCGACGAGCTCGCGCAGCTCGCGGCCGAGACCGCCGCGCGAGGCACCTCGATCTCCACGGTCGGCGTCGGCCTCGACTTCGACGAAGTGACGATGGCCCGGCTCGCCGATGTCGGGCGCGGCAACTACTACTTCGTCGAGGACACCCGCCACCTCGACGCGATGTTCGCCCGCGAGCTCGGCGGCCTCGCCGCTACGATCGCCGCGGAGGTCCGCCTCGTGGTCACCGATCGAGAGGGCGTCCGGGTCCAGGAGGCGTACGGCTACCCGCTGACCCGCGCCGGGGATCACGTGATCGTGCCGATCGCGGACCTGCGAGCCGGCGAGAGTCGCAAGGTCGTGCTCCGCGTCCACGTCGATGCGACGCGGTCGGGCGCGCAGGAGCTCGCGGCGGTCCAGCTCGGGTGGCGGCGGATCGCGGACGGCGCGCAGC
This sequence comes from Myxococcota bacterium, assembly GCA_030857245.1. Lineage (GTDB taxonomy): Bacteria > Myxococcota_A > Polyangia > Haliangiales > Haliangiaceae > JABFXX01. The sequence goes on along the minus strand of JALZOI010000411.1, from coordinate 71 downwards.
GCACCGCCAACGCGCGCGTCCGGGTCGACGTCGTCGAGGACCCGGCGCACGTCGCGGCGAGCGTCGACCGC
>JALZOI010001023.1 GCA_030857245.1 Myxococcota bacterium | reverse complement strand
ATCCGCAGGCCCTGCTCGACGACAAGGTGCGGCGCTCGCTCGACGGGGGCGCGCGATCGCTGTCGGCGGTGACGGCGCAGGTCACGGCCGAGCTACCGGCGAGCGAGCGGTTCGTCGAGGCCGGGCGCATCGCGCACACGATCGCGCAGCTCGCGCGCGTGATGTCCGCGATCGAACGACCGTGGGTGCCGGCCGGCGAGGATCTCGAGGTCGAGGAGTGGCGCGTCACCGGGACGCGCACGACCGGAGGCACGCCATGACCGAGGCCCGGCGCGGCTACGCGGAGCTGCAGGACGTCGTCCTCGACCCGAGCTTCCCCGAGCTCGATCTGGCGCTGCGCCGCGGCCGCCACATCGATCGCGAGGACTTCGCCTGGTACACGCTGCTCACCGACGCGCAGGACCACCTCGAGATCTTCTACCGGCGCTACGGCTGCGAGCTCGTCCACAAGGCCGACGGCTACTTCTACCTGCTGCCCTCGGGCGAGAAGCTGTCGCGCCGCCAGCTCGGCGCCGGCGACATGCTCGTCGGCCAGGCGCTCGCCCTGCTCTATCTCGATCCCACGACCATCGAGCAAGGCGGCCGGATCACGCACGAGGCGGTGATCGCGCAGCTCGTCGTCGTGCTCGGCAGCGACGCGCTGATCCGCGCGTTCAACCCCAAGCGCCGGCGCCAGGACGAGCGCGTCGCCCAGAAGCTGGTGCGCGCGCGCGTCGCCGAGGCGGTCCGCCACCTCGCCGCGCTCGGCTTCGTCGACCTCGTCGATGACGCCCAGCTCCGGCTGCGACCCGCACTGCTGCGGTTCGCCGAGCCCGTCCGCGGACTGTCGGCACCAGCGGAGGCGCTGGCGAAGCTCGTCGCCGACGGCGAGGTCGCGCTGGTGAGCGCGGAGGCCGAGGCCGACGCCGATTCCGAACCCGACTCCGAATCCGATCCCGAATCCGATCCCGATCCCGATCCCGAATCCGATCCCGATCCCGAATCCGATCCCGACTCCGATCCCGATCCCGATCCCGATCCCGATCCCGATCCCGATCCCGATCCCGAATCTGATCCCGATCCCGATCCCGAGGACCCGGCCCGGTGAGCCGCGCCCGGATCGCGGCGCTCGTCCTCGTGAACTGGAAGGGCGTGTTCTACGAGCGCTACCTGCTGGATCGCCACGTCACCGCGCTCGAGGGTGCGAACGGTGCGGGCAAGACCACGGTGATGATCGCGGCGTACGTCGCGCTGCTGCCCGACATGTCGAAGCTGCGGTTCACGAACCTCGGCGAGACGGCGGCGACCGGCGGCGACCGCGGGATCTGGGGACGGCTCGGCGAGCTCGGGCGGCCGTCGTACACCGTGCTCGAGCTCGACGTCGGCGGCGAGCGCGTGCTCGCGGGCGTGCGGTTGACGCGCACGGCGGAGCCCACCGTCGAGCCGACCGCGTTCGTCGTCACGAAGCTGGGACCCGACGTGCGGCTCTCGGAGCTGCTGCTCGTCCGCCGTGATGATGGCGATCACGTGCCCGAGCTCGAGGAGGTGCGCAGCGCGGTCGAGCGCGCGGGCGGCGAGCTCCAGACCTTCCGCGCGATCAAGGACTACTTCGCGGAGCTGTTCGAGCGCGGCATCACGCCGATGCGGCTCGCTGGTGACGAGGAGCGCAGCAAGCTCAACGAGATGCTGCGCACCAGCATGACGGGCGGCATCTCGCGCGCGTTGACGAGCGAGCTGCGCAGCTTCCTGCTGAAGGAGGAGACCGGACTCGGCGACACGCTCGCGCGCATGCGCGCGAACCTCGAGGCCTGCGCGCAGACCCGGAGCGAGGTCGCGGAGTCACGGCGCCTCGAACGCGAGATCTCGGCGATCTACGAGGCCGGCACCGACATGTTCGCGGCGACCGTGCACGCGACGCGCGAGGCCGCGGCAGAGGCGGAGCGGGACGTCGAGCGGGCGCGGCCGCTGCTCGACGACGCGGTGCGCGCCCACCGGGAGACGGCGCTCGTGATCGAGCAGCTCGCGGCACGGCGCACGACGTGTGATGCCCAGCTGGCGGCCGCGCGCGCCGAGGTCACCGCGGCCGTCGCCGATCG
>JALZOI010000410.1 GCA_030857245.1 Myxococcota bacterium | reverse complement strand
GTTCCGGCCAGCGCACCGGTGCCGCCGCCGCCGGTGCTCGACGCGCCGCGGAGCGCCGTCCGGCTCGGACCCGCGGTGCTGCTCGAGACGATCGAGACGAGCTACGTCGGCGCGCTCCGGCGCTGCTACACGGCGCGGCTCAAGCGCGATCGCAGCGCGCGTGGGCGCGTGATCGTGACGTTCACGGTCGATGGCCGCGGTCGGCTGAGTGACGGGCGGGCGCGCGGTGCCGGCAAGCAGATCGAGTCGTGCATCGAGCGCGCGATGACGCGCTGGGAGTTCCCGCCGGCTCGCAAGGCCGACGGCAGCCCGACCGAGACGACGTTCCGGCTCGCGCTACAGCTGACGGCCGTCTGACGGCGCGGGCGCGCGCGGTGGGTCCGGTCGCACCCGACGGCGCATGATCTCGGGGCTGTCAGCACCCAGGCTCGGCTGCAAGTGCGTGGCCTCGCACGCGCGCGCCGTGGCATGCGTCGTGTACAAAGCGCAGACATGAATCGCATCGTTACGCTCGCCACGGCCTTCGCTCTGACCCTCTCGTTCGCTGCCTGCAAGAAGAAGGAGGGCGACGCCGGAGGCGGCGGCGGCTCGGCCAGCAGCGCCAAGGTCCCGACGATGACCGTCACCGCCGCCGATTGGGTCGAGCAGGACCTCAAGACGGTCTCGCCGCTCGTCAACCTGACGATGAAGGTCCCGAAGGACGCGAAGCTCGAGAAGAACGGCAACGGCGGCGTCGACGTCCTCGTCAACGATTTCTACATGCTGACGGTCTCGAACCTCGCGGTGAGCAACGTCGCCGAGGCGATCCAGAGCGACAAGTCGCTCACGATCGAGAACAGCTCCTACATGAACGGCAAGGTCGTGAGCGAGGAGCCGAATGGCTTCATCTACACGTACCAGATGAAGGACGAGGCGAACGGCACGAAGTACCAGCCCGAGACGCACTTCGCGTACTACGTCGAGAAGGACGGCGCGATCTACTCGATCCAGGACCAGAAGCCGATGAAGGCGTTCAGCACGCCGGGCTCCGCCTACACCGAAGCGACCGCGAAGAGCGTGTACGAGATCGTGAAGAGCTCGGCGAAGGCGAACTGACGCACCACCGCGGGCCGGGCGTCAGCTGCGGCCCGCACGCGCGTGCGGCGGCGGGGGCGCATCGTCGCCTTCCTGGAAATCGAGGTCGATGCCGAACGTCTCGGGCAGCGCCCACACGCCGAGGAACGCGACCAGCATCGCGAACCCGCCGACCGCGACCGCCGCGCCGATCAGGCCGAGCGGCTCGCGGAGCATCGTCAACATCGTCGCGAGCAACACGAGCGACCCGCGCACGAAGTTCGGCACCGTCGTGGTGACCGTCGCGCGCAGGTTGGTGCCGAACAGCTCCGCGGCGGTCGAGACGAAGACGGCCCAGTAGCCGGCCGTGAGCCCGCCGAGCGCTGACATCAGATAGAACATGGTCAGCGACGTCCCGCCGAACCCGAAGTACGCGGCGATCGCCGCGGTCGCGCCCGTCAGGAAGATCGCCAGCGTCTTGCGTCGCGAGCGCAGCACCTGGCTGAGCACGCCGGAGGCGACGTCGCCGACCGACGCACCCGTGTAGAAGAAGAACAGGGACGTCGCCGCCCGCGGCGCCTCCGGCAGGCCGAGCGCGAGCCCGAGCTCGGGTGCGAGCGTGCAGAGGATGCCGCCGATGTACCAGACCGGGACGCCGACGCAGGTGATCGCCAGGTAGCGGAGGAACCGCTGGCGATCCGTGAACAGCGAGCCGAAGTTCCCGCGCGCGACGGGGTGCCTCGCGAGCGCGGCGAACATCCCCGACTCGACGACGCCGATCCGCAGCACGAGCAGCGCGAGCCCCATGCCGCCGCCGATGAAGTAGGCGGTGCGCCACTCGAAGCCGATCCCCGGGAACGCGCCGCCGACCAGCCCGGCGACCACGCCGCCGAAGATCCCGAACGCGGCCACGATCGTCGTGCCGATGCCGCGCGTCTCGCGGCGCATCAGCTCGCTGACGAGGGTGATCCCCGCGCCGAGCTCGCCGGCGAGGCCGATCCCCGCGATCAGCCGGCACCACGCGTATTGCTCGACGCTGTCCACGAAGCCGTTCGCGAGGTTCGCGAGCGAGTAGAGGGTGATCGACCCGAACAGCACCGAGAGGCGCCCTCGCTTGTCACCGAGGACGCCGAACAGGACGCCGCCGAGCAGCATCCCACCCATCTGCATGTTGAGCAGGTAGATGCCCTCGCCGGTCGTGTCGGTCACGCCGAGGTCGCGGAGGCTCGCGGTCCGCACCATGCCGAACAGGATCAGGTCATAGACGTCGACGAAGTAGCCGAGTGCGGCGACGATGACGGCGAGCGTGGCGGCGCGGCTCGTCCCAGGATGCGTCCCCACGGAATCCACGCCACGACGATACCTCGTTTGGCGGGCGCCACGGGCGGCCGAACGTCAGCGCGTGCGCACGACCTGGCCGTCGACGGCGAGCGGGCGGACCTCCATCGGCGTGAAGTCCCAGATGCCGGTCCACCCCGCCTCGCGCTTCGCGGCGGCGACGTCGGCCTGGGGCAGCCCGGCCTCGGTGAGCGCGAGCGTGCCCTCGGCCGCGGCGGAGAACGCGAAGATCCCGGCGGGCCCGACGAGCGCCCACTGGATCTCGAGCCCGTCGCCATCGCGCTGCTGATGACCGCCCCGGATGGTGATGTCTTCGACCTGTCGCTCGAGGATCCCGGCATCATGCGCGAACCGCCGTGCGCCAGGCCGACGTGGGCGGTAGGCCGCACGCCCGGTCGCGCGAGACGAGGGCGCACCCCGACGTCCGGATCGTGTTCCGCCACTTCCCGCTGCGGCACCTCCATGCTCATGCCGAGCTGCTCTCGCGGATCGCCGAGGCCGCGCACGAGCAGGACCGTTTCTGGGAGCTGCATGACGAGCTGATGGCGAGCGGTCGCCGGTTCGATCTGGACGACGTGCGCCGCCAGGCAAGCGACGCGGGCCTCGAGCTCGGCGCGTTCGACGACGCGCTCCGGGACGAGGCCATCGCGCAACGCGTGCAGCGCGATGTCGCGTCGGGCCAGGCCGCCGGGGTGCACAGCACGCCTTCGTTCTTCTTCGACGGCATGTTGCACGATGGGCGGTACGACGAGCGCACCCTCGAGGCGCGGCTCGCCGAAGCCCGCGCGCGCGCCGGCGGCTGACGACCGCCGCGGGCCGAGGGAGGCGGCAGCGCGTGCGCGGCAGCGCAGACCCTGGAAGTTGTGCTCGGTACGATGGGCACTGGAAGTTGTGCTCGGTACACTGGGTGACGGTGGCGGACTTCCAGGGTACGGAGCGGTTCTCGGTGCTGCGCCGGCTCGGCGAGGGCGGCATGGGGGTCGTGTACGAGGCCCTCGACCGCGAGCAGGGCGTCAAGGTCGCCCTCAAGTGCCTCAACGCCAGCGCGACCGCGTCGCTGCTGCAGCTCAAGGACGAGTTTCGCTCGCTGCGCGACGTCCACCATCCGAACCTGGTCTCGCTCGGCGAGCTGGTCGAGGCCGCGGGACAGTGGTTCTTCACGATGGAGCTCGTCGAGGGCACCGACCTGCTCGGCTACCTGCGCCCCACCGATCCGGCGTCGCGCCCGGGGTTCAGCGGGCTGGCGACCGACGGCGGCACCGCCCGGCTGGCGCAGACCGGCGAGCTCGGGCTCGCCGGCCCCGGCACGTCGATCGATCCGACGGCGGTGCCGGCGTTGCCGCGACCGCCCGGCTTCGACGACGCGCTCGTCCGCAGCACGCTGGCGCAGCTCGCGCAGGGCCTGCAGGCGCTGCATGACGCCGGCAAGATCCACCGCGACGTCAAGCCGGCCAACTTGCTCGTGACCCACAGTGGTCGGCTCGTGATCTCCGACTTCGGGCTCGTCACGAAGCGCGTGCTCCTCGACGCGGAGCCCGACCTACCGAGCGCCGCGATCGGCACGCCGGCGTACATGGCGCCCGAGCTGATGATCTCGCGTGTGCTGGAGCCGGCGAGTGACTGGTTCAGCGTCGGCGTCGTGCTCTATCGCGTCCTCGTGGGCTGGCTGCCCTTCCAGGGCACGGTCGCGGCGATGCAGTACCAGAAGCTCAGCGGGCTCGCGACGCCACCGCGGCTGCTCGTAGCCGTTGCCGAGGATCTCGAGGCGCTCTGCCTGCAGCTGCTCAGCCCGAACGCCGCCGAGCGGCCCGACGGTCGCGAGGTGCTCGAGCGCCTCGGCGTCGCGCTGCCCGAGCGCCGGCGCGCTCCACGGCTCCGCGGCCCGTCCGCGGAGAGCTCGCTGTTCGTCGGCCGCGTCGAGGAGCAGGCGCGCTTGCTGGCGACCATGCGCAGCGCCCACGCGGGTCCCGGCGAGGTCCTCGTGCTCCAGGGCGAGTCCGGCGTGGGCAAGAGCAGCCTCGCCCGGCGGTTCGCTGACCAGGTGATCGCGGAGGTGCCGACCGCGCTGCTGCTCGGCGGGCGCTGTCACGAGCGCGAGTCGGTGCCGTACAAGGCCTTCGACGGCGTGATGGACGAGCTCACCCGGCAGCTCCGTGAGGTGCCCGATGCCGAGCTCGCCGCCCTGCTGCCGCCGCACGCGAAGGACCTCGCGCGGATGTTCCCGGTGCTCACGCAGCTGCCCGCGTTCGGCGGCAGGCAGGATGCCGCGGCGCCTGGCAGCGACGTCACCGAGCGCCGGACCCAGCTGTTCCGCACGCTGCGCGCGCTGTTCGCCAAGCTCGCGGCGCACCGGCCGCTCGTGCTGATCCTCGACGATCTGCAATGGGCCGACGCCGACTCGCTGCTGCTGCTGCGCGAGCTGGTGCGAGCGCCGACGCCTCCGCTCATGGTGCTCGCCACCGTGCGAGCGAGCGCCGACGAGCCGTGGTGGCCGGAGAGTGGTCGGCTCCTCCTCGGGCCGCGGGTCAGTCACCTCCGCCTCGCGCCCCTCGGTGCGCCAGCCGCGCGCGAGCTCGCGCAGCGGCTCGCCGTCGCGCTCGGGGCGGGCACCGCCGTGGATGTCGAGTCGATCGCCGTCGGCGCGGGAGGGCATCCGCTGTTCATCCAGGAGCTGCTGCTCCACATGAAGGCGCGCGGCGACTGGCGCGGGCGCGCGATGGCCCTCGACGACGCCCTCTACGCGCGCGTCACGCAGCTCTCGAGCGACGGCCGCGAGCTGCTCGCCCTCGTCGCTCTCGTCGGCACGCCGATCCACAACGACACGCTGCGCGACGCCGCGGCGATGGAGCCGGCGCGGTTCGCCGCCGCGGCCGCCGAGCTCCAGCACCAGCGGCTCACGCGCGTCACCGGGCTGCGCCGCACCGACGCGACCGAGCCGTACCACGCGCGGATCGGCGAGACCGTGCTCGCGCGGCTCGATCCCGAGCAGCGCCAGGGCCTGCACGCGCGCCTCGCGAAGGCGCTCGGCGACTCCCAGGTCGCGGATGCCGAGCTCGTCGCGATCCACTGGCAAGGTGCCGGCAAGCCGGCGGCCGCGTACCAGTACGCGCTGCGCGCCGCGCGCGAGGCCGACGCGACGCTCGCATTCATGCGCTCGGTCCGCCTGTATCGGTACTGCCTGTCGCTGCTCGGCAGCGAGACCTCACCGCGCGCCGGCGAGCTGATCGAGAAGCTCGCGGAGGCGACCGCGAACAGCGGCCGCTCGGCCGAAGGCGCCGCGCTGTTCCTGCGCGCGGCGAGCCACTTCGAGGGTCTGCGGGCGAGCTCGCTGCGCCGGCTCGCGTGCGAGAAGTTTCTGCAGAGCGGGCACTTCGAAGCGGGCCAGCGCGAGCTCGCGGCGCTGCTCGGCGAAGTCGGCCAGGCCCCGCCGACCGCGCGCTGGAAGGTCCTCGCATCGACGCTCGCCCAGCGCGCGTTGCTGCGGCTGCGCGGCTACCAGCCGCGGCCGCACGATCCGGCGGCCGCGACGCCGGCGCAGCTGCACGAGGCCGACGTGCTGTGGACCGCGACGTTCGGGCTCGCGCTGATCGACACGATCCGCTCGGCCGGGTTCAGCGCACGCAACGTGCGCCATGCGTTCGAGATCGGCGATCCGTCGCGGCTCGTCCGCGCGTTGACGTCGGAGTATGCGATCCAGGCGGGCCTGGCCGGGCGCGAGACGCGCACGACGCAGGAGATCATGAAGGTCGCGCGCACGCTCGCGCAGGGCAGCCCCGAGCTCGAGAACCAGTGCGACGGCATGGTGTCGAGCGTGGTGTTCGTCCACGGCTCGGACTTCCGCAAGTCCTACGAGTACGCGCTCGGCAGCGAGCGCTTCTACCTCGCCCACGGCGCGTACCGCGACGAGCTCAACGCCGCGCGCCACTTCGTCAACGGCTCGCTGTGGTACCTCGGCAACTGGAGCCAGCTCGCGGAGCGCGTCACCTCCCAGCTCTCGCAAGCACTCGAGCGCGAGGACGTGCTCGCCGCCACGAGCCTCGTGAGCGGCAGCCTGAGCTCGGTCTGGCTGTTCAAGGATCAGCCCGCCGTCGCCGAGGAGCACCTCGCGACGCAGCTCGCGCGCTGGCCGCGGGATCGCTTCCTCGTCGTGCACTTCTACGAGCTGTTCGCGCAGACGCAGCTCGACCTCTATCGCGAGGAGCCCGGCCGCGCGCTCGAGCGCCTCGACCGCTGCTGGTCGCCGCTGCAGCGAAGCTTCCTGCTGCGGCTGCCGATCATCCGGTTCATGATGCACGACGCGCGGGTGCGCTCCGCCCTCGGGCTGGCGCGTGCAGCGACGGGGCGCGCCCGGGCCGCGCTGATCGTGCGAGCGCGCCGCGATCGCAAGGTCATCGCCGGGACGGGCATGTGCTTCGGGGCGGCCACGCTCCACGCGATCGACGCCGCCCTCGCCGCGCTCGGGGGTGACGCCG
>JALZOI010000409.1 GCA_030857245.1 Myxococcota bacterium | reverse complement strand
TCGCCGAGCGGTCCGCCCAGGCGCGCGAGCACGCGGGGATCCGCGCACGCCGCCGCGATCGCCTCGGCGATCACGACTGCTTGTCGTTGTGCCCGGTCTCGGCGCGGCGGCGCCGGCGCGCCGGCCGCAGCTTGTAGCGCAGCAGCTTACCGCCCGGTCCACGCGGCAGCGCGTCGACGAACTCGATCCACCGCGGGTACTTGTACGGCGCGAGCGAGTTCTTGACGTAGTCCTTGAGCTCGGCCTCGAGCTTCGCGCTGCCCTCGTGGCCGACGTTGGTGACGACGAACGCGAGCGGCTTCATCAGGCCCTCGTCGTCCTCCGCGCCGATCACGGCGGCTTCCCACACGGCCTCGTGCGCGACGAGCGCGCGCTCGACCTCCGACGGCGACACCCACTTGCCGCCGACCTTGAACAGATCGTCGACGCGGCCGCAGTGATGATAGAAGCCCTCGCGATCGATCATGAAGCGATCGCGCGTGGTGAACCAGCCATCGGCGCGCAGGAACACCTCGCCGGTGTTGCTGCCGCCCCAGTAGCCGGTGAACAGCGAGCCCGACTGCAGCTCGAGCGTGCCGATCTCGTCGACGCCGACCGGGTCGCCATCGTCGTCGACGAGGCGCACCTGCACGCCCGCGAGCGGCTTGCCGCAGACGCCCGGGCGCGCGCCCGGATCGTTGCTGCGCCCCGCGAGCGCGAACTGGAACAGCTCGGTCAGCCCGTAGCCGACGACGACCTCGGTGCCGAGCACCGAGCGGATGCGCGGGATCAGCCGCTCGGGCATGCCCTCGGCGCCGGCGACTGCGTGGCGCAGCGACGCGAGCGGCTTGATCATGCCGGCCCGCTCGGCGTCGTGCGCGAGCTGGGCGTAGACCGAGGGAATCGCGAACAGCACGGTCGGCTGGTAGCTCTTGATGAGCTCGAACAGCGGCGCGGACTGCGGCTGCGCCGGGAACAGCAGGCACTCGGCCTGGACGAGCAGCGGGAGGAGCAAGCCGGCGCCGAGGCCGTACGCCGTCGAGAGCCGCGCGACCGAGAGGATGCGATCCGCGGAGGTCAGCTGCAGCAGCTGCTGCGCGAACGAGTCGCGCGCCGCCGCGATCGTGCGCTTGCCGTGCGGCACCGCGCGGAGCTCGCCGGGGCCCGAGCCTGCCGAGTAGAGGAGGAACGCGACGTCGTCATCGCCCATCGCGACCGCGGCGCCGGGCTGCGCGCCGTCGACGAGCTGCTGGTAATCATGGGTGCCGGGCAGCGTCGAGCCGACGCAGATCACCTCGCGAAGATCCGGCGTCTCGGTGCGGATCGCATCGACCACCTGCTCGTGCGTGCGATCGACGATCGCGAACACCGCGCCGGCGTGCAGCACGTACTCCCGCGCGTCGTCCGGCGTCGACAACTCGGAGACCGGCACCGCGACGGCGCCGGCGTGGATCACGGCGAGCATCGCGGCCGCCGCCTCCAGCGTGTCGCGCATCAGGATCAGCACGCGCTCGCCGCGCTGCAGCTTGAGCCCGCGGAGGCCGGCCGACAGCTTCGTGACGCGCATGCTCAGCTCGTCGAACGTCCAGCCGCGGTCACCCTCGCGGAGGGCGCCCCGCGGGCCGGCGCCACTTCCGAGCGCGCTCTCGAGCAGCCACGCCGTCAGGTTCCCAGCCGAAGACACCCGCAAATTGTAAGGGAGTCCGGGAAAAACCACAAAAAAGATCGGGCCTTGAACGACCACCCGGGGCCCTCCGCAAGGTCATACTCCGATCCCGGTGCGGATCGTCGGCGGTACCCTCGGCGGACGAGTCCTGCGCGCGCCTCCTGGCGCCGCGACCCGCCCGACCTCCGAGAAGGTGCGCGAGGCGCTGTTCAACATCCTCGGCAAGCTCCTCGGCAATCCGCTGGGGTCCGTCGAGGGTGACCACGTGCTCGACGTGTTCGCGGGCTCCGGAGCGGTCGGGATCGAGGCGCTGTCCCGCGGTGCCGCACACGTCACCTTCATCGATAGCGGCAAGCTCGCGGTGACGGCGATCCGCGGCAACCTCGCCGACCTCGGGGTCGCCGCCCGCGCGACCGTGCTCGTGCAAGACGCGGTCGCCGCCTGTGCCCGGCACCGGCCTCCGGCACCGTGGCGGATCGTGTTCGTGGACCCGCCGTACCGCTCCGATCTCGCGACGCGCGCCGTCCTCGCGCTGCCGTCCGGGAGCCTCGCATCCGATGCGGTGATCGTCATCGAGCACGATCGCCGCAACGCCCCGCCCGACGCCCTGGGATCTCTGCTACGAACGGACCAGCGCCGCTACGGCGACACGATGGTCTCGTTCTTTCGCCCACCCGACCACCTGACGGTGCCGCCATGACGCAATCCACCTCGATCGCGGTGTACCCGGGCACGTTCGATCCCATCACGAACGGCCACCTCGACATCCTCGAGCGCGCGCTCGCCGTCTTCAAGCAGGTCGTCGTCACGATCGCGCCGAACATCCGCAAGAACCCGCTGTTCACCACCGACGAGCGGATCGAGTTCATTCGCGAGGCCCTGCCCCAGTACGGCAGCCGCCTCGAGTTCCAGGTCTTCGAGGGCCTGCTCGTCGATTTCTGCCGCAGCCAGGGCGCGACCGTGATCGTCCGCGGCCTGCGCGCCCTCGCCGACTTCGAGTACGAGTTCCAGTTCGCCCACATGAACCGCCGCCTCGCCCCCGGAGTCGACACCGTGTTCTTCATGACCGACGAGCGCAACCACTACGTCAGCTCCTCGCTCGTCAAGGAAGTCGCCAGCCTGGGCGGCGACGTCAACGGCCTCGTGCCGGCGGCGGTCGTCACGGCGCTGGCCGCGAAGTACCGAAAGCAGTGATCTCATGACCGTCCCGCTCAAGCTCGCCTCCCGCCTCGATCCCATCAAGCCGTCGATCACGCTCGCGGTCACCGCCAAGGCCGCGAAGCTGAAGGCCGACGGCGTCGACGTCGTCAGCTTCGGCGCCGGCGAGCCCGACTTCGACACGCCGGAGCACATCAAGGCGGCTGCCCGCGCCGCGCTCGACAAGCCGGGCGTCGGCAAGTACACGGACGTCTCCGGCATCCTGCCGCTCCGCAAGGCGATCGCCGCCGAGCTGACGGCGGTGCACGGCACCAAGGTCGAGCCCGAGCACATCCTGGTCTCCACCGGCGCGAAGCACTCGCTCTACAACCTGTTCATGGCGCTCCTCGACCCGGGCGACGAGGTCCTGATCCCCGCGCCCTACTGGGTGAGCTATCCCGACATGGTGATGCTCGCGGGCGGCCGGCCGGTCGTGCTCGAGACCCGCGCCGAGGACGACTTCGCCGTGACCGCCGCGCAGGTCGCCGCCGCGTGCACGCCGCGGACCCGCGCGATCGTGCTCAACAATCCGTCGAACCCGACCGGCGCGGTCTACACGCGCGCGCAGATCGAAGCGCTCGCGAAGGTCGTCGTCGAGAAGGACCTGCTCGTGATCTCGGACGACATCTACCGCCAGCTCGTCTACGGCGGAGCCGAGTACGTCTCGATCGCGTCGATCTCACCGGAGGTCGCGAAGCGCACGATCCTCGTCGACGGCGTCAGCAAGACGTACGCGATGACCGGCTGGCGGATCGGCTACACGGCGGTCACCGCCGAGGGCCCGGCGTCGCTGATCAAGGCGATGACGAAGATCCAGGGCCAGTCGACCTCGAACCCGACGCACATCTCGCAGATCGCCACGGTCGCGGCGCTCACCGGCTCGCAGGACTGCGTCGCGATGATGCGCAAGGCGTTCGACGAGCGCCGCCAGGAGATGGTGCAGCTGCTGCGCGCGATCCCGAACGTCTCGTGCCGCGAGCCGAAGGGCGCGTTCTACGCGTTCCCCGATGTCTCGGCGTACGTCGGCAAGACGTCGCCCGAGGGCTCGATCCTCGACGACGATGTGCAGCTCTGCGACTGGCTCGTCGAGGTCGGCAAGGTCGCCGTCGTGCCGGGCTCCGGCTTCGGCGCGGCTGGCTTCGTGCGGCTGTCGTACGCGTGCTCGATGGCGAACATCCAGGACGGCGTCGGCCGCCTGACCCGCGCGCTCGCCAGCCTGCACTGAGCTACGGCCGCGTCGTCTCGACGGGCTCGGCGAGCTCGGCGAGCGTCGTCACGATCACGCCGGCGACCTTCGTCGTGAACGGCATGTAGAGCGTCGCCGAGGTATCGCTCGCGCGGTGGTAGTGCGGCGTGTCCTCGAGGCTGCCTGCCACGTTGTGGGCCTCGACGCAGTCCATCGGCGTGATCGCCGGGAAGCCGGCTTCCTGGAAGTTCGTGTGGTCGTCGCCGTAGCAGAACGTGTGCTCGATCCACTTCTTGTGGGCGACGCCGAGCCGGGTGGCGGCGTCGGCCATGTGGTTGACGAGCAGCTCCGACGCCGGATCGCCGAGGATGTCGAACTTGTCCTCGTCGCCCGCCGGCCAGTAGCCGATCATGTCGGGCGCGATCACACCCTTGACGTTGATGCCCTGGCTCGCGAGCCAGCCGACCATGTGCTTGCTGCCGAGGCTGCCCTGCTCCTCCGCGGCGGTGAACACGAACCAGATGTCGTGCTTGTACGCGTGCGGCGTCATCACCCGCGCGGCCTCGAGGACGGCGGCCACGCCGGTCGCGTTGTCGTCGGCGCCCGGCGCGGAGGTCATCGGCGTGTTCGACGTCGAGTCATAGTGCGCCGAGTAGATGTAGACGTCGGTGGACTCGCCGGTGCCGGGGTGGCGCACGATGATGTTGTTCGCGGTCGCGGCCTGGACCTGGAACGGGTCGAGCTCGGCGGTGAGCCCGAGCGCGGCGATCCGCCCGGTCAGGTAGTCGCGCGCGCGCTCGTCGCCGTCGCTCATCGTGTAGCGCGTGCCGAGCGCCTCGAGCGCGGTGATCGTGTCCGTCAGCGCGGCCTCCTGGACCTGCGCCGCGAGCGCCATGGGATCGACGGCGGGGACCGTGGTCGGACCGTGATCGCCGCCGCCGCACGCCATCACGAGGAGAGGAGCTACTCGCGCATCAAGCGCGAGCTTCAGGGGAGCAGAAAGAGCTCGCATGGCCGGGGAAGGTAGTGGTGCGGCTGCGCCGCTGCAAGCACGGAGTAGACTGCCCCGGCATGAACCGCGAGTTCGCCTTTCCCGGCACCCGTCCCCGCTACGCTCCCGACCGCATCATCGACCTCCAGCACCTCAAGCTGACGCTCGAGGTCGACCCGCAGCAGCGGACCGTGGCGGGCGTCGCGACCCTGCGCGCGAGCGTGATCGCGCCGGGCACGCGGATGCTCGAGCTCGATGCCGTCGAGCTGACGATCGAGCACGTCACCGTCGGAAGCGAGGACGCGCCGTTCCGCCACGATGGCCGGAAGCTGCGCATCGATCTCCCGAAGCCGCTGGCCACCGGCGCCGAGGTCGTCGTCGCCGTGAGGTATCGCGGGGCCCCGCGGCGCGGGCTCTACTTCATCGCGCCCGACGAGGGCTATCCGCACAAGCCCGTGCAGGCGTGGACGCAGGGCCAGGACGAGGACTCGCGCTACTGGTTCCCGTGCATCGACGCGCCGCACGAGAAGGCGACCTCGGAGGTCGAGGTCACGGTGCCCGCGAACCTGTTCGCGCTGTCGAACGGCGTGCTGGTCTCCGACCAAGTCACCGGCGATCGCCGCACGCTGCACTGGCGGCTCGACGTCCCGCACTCGTGCTACCTCGTGACGCTCGCCGTCGGTGACTTCGCGACGATCGAGACGAAGTGGCGGGACGTGCCGGTCGTCTACTACGTCGAGCGCGGCAAGGAGGCGGCCGCCGAGCGCACGCTCGCGCGGACGCCCGAGATGCTCGAGCTGTTCTCGAAGCGGTTCGGCGTGACGTACCCGTATCCGCGTTATGCGCAGGTGTTCGTCGCCGACTTCATCTTCGGCGGCATGGAGAACACCAGCGCGACGACGCTGACCGACAGCGTGCTGATGGACGAGCGTGCCGCGCTCGACTACGACATCGACTCGCTGGTCGCGCACGAGCTCGCGCACCAGTGGTTCGGCGATCTCGTGACGTGCCGCGACTGGGGCGAGGGGTGGCTCAACGAGGGGTTCGCGACGTATGCCGAGTACATCTGGCGCGAGCACCACGAGGGTCGTGACGCCGCCGATCTCGAGCTCGCGGAGTGGGCGGAGGGCTACTTCGGCGAGGACTCCGGCCGCTACCGCCGCACGATCGCGACGAAGCTCTTCGAGGAGCCGATCGACATCTTCGATCACCACCTCTACGAGAAGGGCGGCCGCGTCCTCCACATGCTCCGCCACCACCTCGGCGACGACGCGTTCTGG
Source organism: Myxococcota bacterium (assembly GCA_030857245.1). Lineage (GTDB taxonomy): Bacteria > Myxococcota_A > Polyangia > Haliangiales > Haliangiaceae > JABFXX01. The sequence goes on along the minus strand of JALZOI010000409.1, from coordinate 567 downwards.
GGCGCCCTCGCCTACTACCTCGGCAAGCATCGCCACGGCGTGGTCGAGTCGCGGGACCTCGCGCGCGCGGTCAGCGAGGCGACCGGCAAGAACCTCGACTGGTTCTTCAGCCAGTGGGTGATCGACGGCGCCGGTCATCCCGAGCTCGGAGTCCACATCAAGTGGGACGGCGAGACCAAGCTCGTGACGATCAGCGTCGAGCAGCAGCAGAAGGTCGAGGGCCGCACGCCCCTGTTCAGGATCCCGATGAAGGTTCGCTTCCGGGTGGGCGACGCCGACGTCGACGTGCCGCTCGAGATCGTCGACGCGAAGCACGTGTTCCACCTCCCGATCACCGCCGAGCCGACCCAGGTGATCTTCGATCCGGGCCGCGTCGTCCTCGCGCACATGAAGGTCGACAAGCCCGAGCCGCTGTGGGTCGCGGAGCTGGCGCATGCGACGCTCGGGATCGATCGCGCCGTCGCGGCGAATGCGCTCGCGCGGCGCGGTGGTCCAGCCGCCGAGCGCGCCCTCGCGGCGGCGCTGCAGCAGGATCCGTACTGGGCGGTGCGGGGGTCGGGCGCGGCC
>JALZOI010000408.1 GCA_030857245.1 Myxococcota bacterium | reverse complement strand
CGGAGGACAATCGCCAGCCCGCCGAAATTCCCGACGCCCCACGAAAACTCCACCTTCAATCGATCTCTGGAAAGCCGCGCAACCCCGCGGGATCAGATCAGCTGGCGAGCGCCGTTATGAACTCTGGGGCGCTGCTCGCCGCTGGTGGCGATCCCGACGCGGAGGGGACGGACAAGCGGACGGCCTGGATGTTCGCGATGAGCGCGAAGGATCATGCGCTCCTCGAGCTGCTATTCGAGCACGTGCGCACGTTGGAACCTGATCGCGAGGAAACCACTGTCGTTCTTCGCGAGGTCACCCCTCACGTCGGTTCGGTGCGCCGATTCCCTGAACAGGCCGGGTGACAGACGCGCCGTGCCAGCCCCGCCATCGCGGCCTCGCGCCATCGAGCCTTCTCAACCTGAAGCTGACCTCCGGATCCGGTCCCAGAGGAGTCTGCGCCACTCGTTATCGCCTTGCTGCGGCTCCGACTCGATCGGTGAGTCCGGCGCACTCTCGATGAGATGCAGCAGCGTCCACGCAAGCCCGAAGCAGTCGTCGGGGCCAAACACGCCCGCGAGCGCTCGGGCCTCGTCGTTCGTGACCGGACGAGTGATCCTCTCGAGCGCTCGCTGGTGGCGCTCGATCGTCGACTCGTCAGCCTCCTGATCGGGCAGAGGGCCCAATGCGACCAGGTCTCTAACTTCGTCACGAATCATCGATGGGCCCTTGCGATCAGCCCGGAGCATGCCGCGATAGTACGCAAGGACGCCCTCTCGAGGAGCGCCCATACCCCCCGAGGATACCGCGGCTACTCCCATCTCGGCTGGACGCGGCTTCGACGTGGGCGCACGGCCTCGACGAAAGATTTGGCGTGGTCTACGGGGAGTCCCGTGCCACACCAAGGGTATGAGCAACTCGCTGGTTCGCAGGAAGCGCGGTGGCGCCGCCGGGGTCGTGCCGGCCGTCGCGAGTGCGGTGATCCCGGGCGTCGGGCAGCTCGTCAATGGCCAGGGCAGCAAGGCGATCGGCGTGTTCGCCGTCGCGGCCGTATCGGGCGCAGGCTTCATCGGCGCCATCCCGCTGCTCGGCTCGGTCGCTGCGCTGGTCTACGGCGCGACGTGGATCTACGGCGTCGCCGACGGCTACATCCAGGGCAAGAAGTGACGTGATGACGTCGCTCGCCACGCGTGCGCCGCTCCGCGGGCTGCTGATCGCCGGCCTCGCCGTGCTCGGCACGATGGTCGCCGCGGTCGCGCTCGAGCCGTGCGCCGCGCGTGGCCGCGTCGTGGTGACGTCGACCGAGGTCGAGCTCCTCGAGGAGGTCCGCTTCGTCGGCTGTGCCACGCTCGCGCCGGCGTCGCTGCGCACGCTCGATGCGGTCGCGAGCACGCTGGTGGGGAACCCGAGCCTGCGGCTCGTCGAGGTCCAGGCCCGGTCGGTCCGGCGCGCCCGCGTCGTGATCGACCACCTGGTCGCGCGCGGCGTCGAGCGCGAACGGCTGGTCGCCGGCACCACCGCCAGCGACGTCACCGGCTTCGTGCTCCTCGACAGCGCGCCATAGCAGCCTGCGCGCACGCGGGAGGTCGTGCGACGGCGGGTTGCGGCGCTCCGGCGTGGCGCGCATTCGGGATGGCGCCCCGCCTCGGGTGCTCGTGGACGGGGTACCCTCCGACGCTGTTTCGATGTCCCTCCGCCTACGTTTCCCATGGTGGGTGCTGGTCGCGGTGGCCGGCTGTTCGCGTCCCGCGGAGCGGACGATCGTCGTGGTGGAACCCGCGGCGCTCGTCACCAGCAACATCCTCCGCGCCGACTACGCGGGCTCGCGCGCGTGCGCCGACTGTCACGGGGCGATCCACGACGCGTGGGAACGCTCGCCGATGCATCGGATGACCCGGCTGGCCCGCGGCGGTTCGGTCGAAGCACCGTTCGACGGGGCGACGCTGCGGGTCGGTCCCGATACCGCGACCATGGAGACCCGCGATGGTGCGCGGTACGTCACGGTGTCATCGACGCGGGGCGGTCAGCACGTCTATCGGGTGACGAAGGTGATCGGCGGTCGCTATCGCGAGGATTACGTGGGCGTCGATGTCACCGATGCCGCCGACCCGGCGAAGGCAAGGAACGTCGAGCGCGTCCTCCCCGTGTCGTTCGTGTTCTCGACGAAGTCGTGGCGCTACAAGGGGTACTCGGTGATGGTCCCCGAGCGCCCGGGGATCCGCGTGCACGTTGCGTGGAGCAAGACCTGCATCCCCTGCCACAACACGTTGCCGTCGATCACGATGCTCTACGACGAGCTGATCGGTCCGGGGGCGCCGGCGTATCAGGGTCGGTTGTCGGATCACCTGCTACCGACCTCGCGGCTGTGGCGCGTGACGCCGGTGGATCGACCCGGGCTGGCAGCAGCGGTCTCGCAGGAGGTGGCGCGCATCGGCGGCACGGCACCGGACGTCACCGAGCCCCTGCCAGCGATCTTGCGCAGCGCGATCGCCGAGACCCGCAGGCACCTCGGGGGCGAAGACCTCGTCGAGGTCGGTGTCGGTTGCGAGGCATGTCATGGAGGAGCGGCCGAGCACGCCGCGGATCCGGGCGTGCTTCCTTCGTTCGAGCTGCGCAGTCCCCTGCTGAGGGCCGTGGCACCCGACCGCGTCCCGTCGCGCGCGCAGTGGATCAACCGCGGCTGCGCGCGATGCCATACGGTGCTGTTCAGCGACTATCCATGGACCTGGGAAGGTGGGCAGCGATCGGATGCCCTGCCGGGCGGTAGCACGACGAACTCCGGTGAGGCGCGCGACTTCGAGCTCGGTGGCTGTACGTCGCAGCTGGCGTGCGTCGCCTGCCACGATCCCCACGCCGCGGACCAACCCGCGGCGGTCGCGAAGCTCGGCACGCTCGAGGGCAATCAGGTGTGCGCGGGGTGCCATCCGACCCTCGCGACACCGGAGGGCTTGCGTGCCCACACGCATCACGCGCCCGGTGCCGGGAGCGCCTGCCTCGGCTGTCACATGCCGAAGAAGAACATGGGGCTCGCGTACGAGCTGACGCGGTACCACCGGATCGGCTCGCCCACGGACGCGAGCCGCGTGCTCGGCGATCGCCCGCTCGAGTGCGCACTCTGCCATCGGGACAAGACGGTCAAGCAGCTCGTCGACACCATGGAGCGCTGGTGGGGGAAGCGGTACGACCGCACCAAGCTCGATGTCCTCTATGGTGATCAGCACGCGAACGTCATCGACGCGACGCTGGCGCGCGGCAAGCCGCACGAGCAGGCCGTCGCGATCGGCGTCCTCGGCGAGCACGGTAGCCCGCACGACATTCCGGCGATCGCCCCCCACCTCGCGCACGAGTATCCCCTCGTCCGCTACTACGCGAAGCACGCGATCGAGAAGCTCGGCGAAGCCCAGGTCCCGATCGATGTCGAACGGCCCGCCGCCGAGGTGCGAGTCGAGCTCCAACGCTGGAGGACCCCATGACCCGAGCGATGATCGCGGTGGCGCTGATCTTCGCGGTGGCCTGCCAGACGAGGCAGGAACCGCGACGTGACGAGGTCGATCCATCGCAGCTCGTGAGCCGCATGGCACACCCGGCGGAGCTGATCGCGCCGCCACCGACCGGCGCGCGGCAGCCGGTGCCTCCGCTCCCCGCTCCCCTTCCAGGGGTTCGCACGGACGTCACGTCCCTCGTGGGCGGTGCCTCGCGCGCGGCGATCGGCGATCTCGACGGCGATGGTGACCTCGAGATCGTGCTCGTGGACTCGCAGCAGCTGCGCGTCGTCGAGCCGTCGGGTCGCGAGCTCGCGGCGCTCCCCGTGACCCGCGGCATTCATGCGCTCGTGGTCGCGGACCTCGACGGCGACGGCCGGGGCGAGGTCTTCGCCGGCTGGGGCGTCAGTCGCGATCACCTGGCCACGAAGGCGGCGTTCACCGTCCATCGGCTCCAGGGACGCAAGCTCGTCGAGGAGTCGGTCCTCGCGCCCGAGACCTCGCGACAGGACGTGAGTGGCATCGTCCCGATGCCGGATGCGAAGTCGGTGCTGCTGGCATTCTTCGACTCGAAGTACAACGTGACGAGTGTCGTCGCGACGCGAGGGGCGCACGGCTGGCAGACCACGAAGGTCGCCTCGTCGAGGACCGCCACGAGTTACGCCCGCGGTGATGTCGATGGCGACGGCGCGATCGATCTCGTCGTCGGGCGCATCTATGGCGACACCAAGGGGCACGACGGCGACGCCTTCATGCTGCGGCCGGACGGTTCGCGCCTGACGATCCCCAGTACGCGAGGCATGCGGTCGCTCGCGATCGCCGATGGTGATGGCGACGGACGTGCGGACGTGTTCATGGGCGACGGCTGGCACCAGCACTACGGCGACCACGCGCGCGGGCTGCTGACCTGGGCGCGCTACGTCGACGGACGGTTCACGACCGAGCTGATCGAGGACACCGCCGGCCAGTACGCGATCGACAAGATCGTGCCAACGACCATCGACGGCAGAGCCGCCCTGGTCACGCTCGGCACCAGCTACGTCCGGGTCTTCCAGCGCTCGGGGACCACGTGGCGCGGTCTCACGATCGCCGGGCTCGCGCGCGATGTCGCCGTCGGCGATCTCGACGGCGTGCCCGGTGACGAGATCCTGATCATCGGCGAGACGTCCGAGGTGGTCAGCCTGCGCGACGTGCGGTGGCCGGTGCGCTAGGGTCTAAGTGCATTTGGCATTCCCCGCTGCGCAGCGGGACGCTAAGGTCGCCGGGATGTCCGACGTCTTCGATCAGTTCCAGGGCACCGATAGCTACATCGCCTCCGAGGAGCTCCGGCACGCCGTCAACGTGGCCGTGGCGCTCGCGCGGCCGCTGCTGGTGCGCGGCGAGCCCGGCACCGGCAAGACGCTGCTCGCCGAGAACCTCGCGCGCGCGCTCGGCCTCCCGCTGATCCGCTGGCACGTCAAGTCGACGACCAAGGCCAAGGACGGCCTCTACGTCTACGACACCGTCGCGCGGCTCCACGACTCGCGGTTCGGCGGCGACGTCGGCGACATCGCGAAGTACATCAAGCTCGGCCCGCTCGGGCAGGCGCTCGACGCGCCGAGCCGCGTCGTGCTGCTGATCGACGAGGTCGACAAGGCGGACCTCGAGTTCCCGAACGACCTCCTGCACGAGCTCGACGCGATGCGGTTCCGCATCGAGGAGACCGGCCGCGAGGTCGTCGCGCAGGAGCGCCCGATCGTCATCATCACGTCGAACAACGAGAAGGAGCTGCCGGACGCCTTCCTGCGCCGCTGCGTGTTCCACTACATCCAGTTCCCGACCCGCGAGCTGATGACCGAGATCGTGCGGGTCCACCATCCCGACATCACCGATCGCGTGCTCGACAACACGCTCGAGGTGTTCTTCGGCCTGCGCGCGACGCCGAAGCTGCGCAAGAAGCCGTCGACCTCCGAGCTGATCGACTGGATCTGCGCGCTCAAGAAGGCCGGCGTCGATCTCGCGCGGGTCTCCGGCGGGATCCCGTTCCTCGGCACGCTGCTCAAGACCGAGCAGGACGTCGAGCTCGTCGGCAAGCGAGCCAAGGCCTGAGAGCATGCTGATCGACTTCCTGTTCGAGCTCCGCGCGCGCAAGCTGCCGGTCTCGACGCACGAGTGGATGGCGCTGATGGAGGCGATGGCGCTCGGGCTCCACGAGAGCTCGCTCGACGGCTTCTATCACCTGTGCCGCACGATCTGCGTGAAGGACATCGCGCACTACGACGCGTACGACGAGGCGTTCCTCGCGTACTTCAAGGACGTCCACGTCGCGTCGCTGAAGCTCACCGAGGACCTACGGTCCTGGCTCGCGGATCCACGCAACCTCGAGGGGCTGACCGAGGAGCAGCGGCGCGCGGTCGCCGAGCTCGATCTCGAGAACCTGCGCGCGCTGTTCGAGCAGCGGCTCAAGGAGCAGAAGGAGCGGCACGACGGCGGCAACCGCTGGATCGGGACCGGCGGCACCTCGCCGTTCGGCAACCATGGCAAGCACCCGACCGGCATGCGCGTCGGCGCGGGCGGGGCGCGCAGCGCGATGGCCGTCGCCGACGAGCGCCGCTTCAAGGAGTACCGCCGCGACGTCGTGCTCGACGTCCGCCAGATCGACGTGGCGCTCCGCGGGCTGCGCCGGCTCGGTCGCGAGGGCGCGCTGGACGAGCTCGACCTCGACGAGACGATCGACAAGACCTCGCGGAACGCCGGCGACATCGACATCGTGTTCCGGCCGCCCCGGCGGAACCGCGTCAAGGTCGTGCTGCTGATGGACGTCGGCGGCTCGATGGATCCGCACGCCGAGCTGGTCAGCCGGCTGTTCACGGCGGCGTCGCGCGCCGGGCGGTTCGCGAAGTTCCGCAGCTACTACTTCCACAACTGCGTCTACAACGCGGTCTACGAGGACGCGCAGTTCCGCAAGCCGGTGCCGACGGCCGAGCTGATCGCGAACAGCGATCGCGACGAGAAGCTCGTGATCGTCGGCGATGCGCTGATGCATCCCGCGGAGCTGCTCGATCCCGGCGGCTCGATGTACCTGTACTCGCAGCAGCGCACGTCGGGCGTCGAGTGGCTGCGCCGGCTCGCCGCGCACTTTCGCAGCGCGGCCTGGCTCAACCCCGAGCCCGATCGGTTCTGGTCCGGCACGACGATCGAGGTCGTCGCGAGCGTGTTCGGGATGTGGCCGCTCTCGCTCGACGGGCTCGCGGCGGGCGTGCGCTACCTCGTGCGCGGCGGCCAGCGCCCGCAGGTCGGCGACCCTGCGAAGTGGATGAAAGCCGTCATCGGCTCGTAGCGGCTCTAGCGGATCTTCTCGCCGGGCTCGAGCGGCGGCGGCGGGACGAACGCGCCCGCCTTGACGATCGTCGCGGTGGCGGTGATGCCGG
>JALZOI010001022.1 GCA_030857245.1 Myxococcota bacterium | reverse complement strand
CCACTGCATCGCGATGTGCGGCCCGCTCGTCGGGCTGCACGGCGGCGCGCGGACGCTGCGCCTCGCGCTCGTGCACGCGCTCGGGCGGCTGACGACGTACGTCACGCTCGGCACGCTCGCCGGCGCGATCGGTCACGCGATCGACCTCGCGGGGGACCTCGGCACCGTCCAGCGCGCCGCGACGCTCGCCGCCGGCGGCATCGTCATCGGCTGGGGCGTCTACCAGCTCGCGGTCGTGGCGGGGTGGAAGGCGCGCACGCCGGCGGTCGCGAACACCGCCTTCGGGGAGGGGCTCCACCGGATCGGCACGAAGCGCGCCGCCACGCGCGCCTGGATGATCGGCGTGCTGACCGGGCTGCTGCCGTGCGGCTGGCTGTGGGCGTTCGTCGTCACGGCGGCGGGCACCGGGCACCCGCTCGCGGGCGCGGGCGTGATGGCGGTGTTCTGGCTCGGCACCGTGCCGGCGATGACGGGGGTGCTGACGTTCGGCGGGCCGATCGTCAGCTGGCTCCGGTCACGGATGCCGGCGGTCACCGCGATCGTGCTGATCCTCCTCGGGCTCGGCACGCTGGCGACCCGGTGGGGCGATGCCGGCGTCCCGCAGGTCAGCCAGCCGAGCTGCCACGAGGTGGCGCGATGACCGCGGTCGCGCGGCCGCTGCTCGACGAGTGCGTGCACTGCGGGCTCGCGGTGCCGGCAGGGCGCGCCGGCGGATTCTGCTGCACCGGCTGCGAGATCGTCTACGCGGCGATCGCCGAGCACGGGCTCGATCAGTTCTACGCACTCCGCGAGGGCGCCGGTCAGCCGGCGCGGCCGACGAGCCGGAGCTACGCCGAGCTAGACGACGACGCGTTCGCGCGCGTCCACGTGCGGCGCTCCGGCGCGCACGCGACCGCCGCGCTCTACCTCGAGGACCTGCGCTGCACCGCGTGCGTGTGGCTCGTCGAGGCGGCGCCGCGCTGTGTGCCGGGCCTCGTCGACGTCCGGGTCGACATGGGGCGCGGGCGCGCCGACGTGACGTGGGATCCCGCGGCCTGCACGCTGTCGCAGATCGCGGGTCACCTCGACGGGGTCGGGCACCCGGTGCACCCGTACCGGGGGCTCGATCGCGATCTCCAGCGCCGGCGCGAGGACCGCGCGCTGCTGGTCAAGCTCGGGGTCGCGGGCGCGGCCGTCGGCAACCTCATGCTCCTCGCCATCGCGCTGTACGCCGGGATGTTCGGCGGGATGTCCCGCGCGGACACGACGTTCTTCCGGTGGGCGTCGATGCTGGTCGCCCTGCCGGCGCTCGGCTTCGCGGCCACGCCGTTCTTCCGCACCGCGCTCGGGGCGCTGCGCTCGCGGCGGCTGCACCTCGATCTCCCGCTCTCGATCGGCATCCTCGCGGGGCTGGGCTGGGGCACCGGCAACGTGCTGCGCGGGGTCGGCGAGATCTACTTCGACTCGCTCGCGATGCTCGTGTTCCTGCTGCTCGTCGCGCGCTGGGTCGTGCTGCGCCATCAGCGCCGCGCGGCGTCGGCAGCCGAGCTGCTGCTCGCGTTGACGCCGAGCCGAGCGCGGCGGCTCGTCGCAGGCGTGGTCTCCGACGTGCCGATCGACGCCCTGCAGCTCGGGGATCGCGTCCGCGTGCTCGCGGGCGAGACGATCCCGGTCGACGGCGTCGTCGCGACCGGCGCCTCGTCGATCGATGCCGGGTTGCTCACGGGCGAATCGCGTCCCGTCGAGGTCACGGCCGGCGCGCGCGTGCATGCCGGCACCGTCAACCTCGCCGGCCCGCTCGAGATCGACGTCACGGCCACGGGCGAGGCCACGCGGGTCGGCGGGCTGGTCGCGAGCATCGAGGCGATGTCGGCACGCAAGGCGCCGATCGAGCGCCTCGTCGATCGGATCGCGGGGCGGTTCGTCGCGATCGTCACGTCGGTCGCGGCGCTGACGCTCGTGGCGTGGTCCTTCACGTCGGTGGCGACCGGCGCCGAGCACGCGATGGCGCTGCTCGTCGTGACCTGCCCGTGCGCGCTCGCCCTCGCCACGCCGCTCGCGGTCACGATCGCGCTCGGCCGCGCCGCCCGCCGCGGCATCCTGA
>JALZOI010000407.1 GCA_030857245.1 Myxococcota bacterium | reverse complement strand
GGCACGTTCTCGCCCGAGACCGGAACGTCGCGTCCCGGTCGCCTCGTCCTCGACGCCGCCGCCCACGACGGCGCCGCCCGCTTCGAGCCCACCGCCGCCGCTCCCACGGTGCCGCGTCCGCTGCGCCCAGGCCGGACACGCGCGCCACGCTGATCGCGACACGGACCTCGAGAGACAGCCGCCGCGCTCGCCGCCGCCTGTCCGGCTGTCCGAAGTTGCGCTCGTGGAGGCGTCCCCTACGCGGTCGCGTCGAGGGCGTCGGCGAGGGTCGAGACGATGCGGTCGATCTCGGGCTTCTCGATGATGAAGGGCGGCGCGAGCTGGATGGTGTCGCCGCCGTAGCGGACGTAGAGGCCCTTCTCGAGGCACTTCATCGCGATCTCGAAGGGGCGCTTCGCGGGCTCGCCGGGGACCGGGTCGATCGTGAGGCCGGCGGCGAGGCCGAAGTTGCGGATGTCGGTGACGTGCTTGCGGCCCTTGAGCTCGTGGACGCTGGCCTCGAAGTAGGGGGCGAGGTCGCGGACCCGCGCGACCGCGTTCTCCTGCACGAGCAGATCGAGAGCGGCGTTGCCCGCGGCGCACGCGACGGGATGCGCCGAGTACGTGTAGCCGTGCGGGAACTCGAGCATGTACTCGGGGCCGCCGGTCGCGAGGAAGGTCTCGTAGATCTCCCGCCTGGCGATCACCGCGCCGAGTGGCTGCACGCCGTTCGTGACCTGCTTCGCGACGTTCATGATGTCGGGTGTGACGCCGAAAGCCTCGGCGCCGGTGTAGGCGCCGGCGCGGCCGAAGCCGGTGATCACCTCGTCGAAGATCAGCAGGATGTTGTTGGCCGTGCAGATGTCGCGCAGGCGCTGCAGGTAGCCGACCGGCGGGATCACGACGCCCGCGGAGCCGGCGAACGGCTCGACGATCACGGCGGCGATGTTCGATGCATCGTGCAGGGCGATCAGGCGGAGGAGCTCGTCGGCGAGCTCGGCACCCTTCGCCGGCATGCCCTTCGTGAAGGCCTGCGCCTTGTCGGTCAGCGCGAGCTGGGTGTGCGGCAGGTGGTCGGCCTCGAGCGTCTGCCCGAACGTCTTGCGGTTGCCGATGATGCCGCCGACCGAGATGCCGCCGAAGTTGACGCCGTGATAGCCCTTCTCGCGGCCGATCAGCCGGGTCTTCGTGCCCTGGCCCTTCGCGCGCCAGTACGCGCGCGCCATCTTGAGCGAGGTGTCGGCGGACTCCGAGCCCGAGCCGGTGAAGAACACGTAGTCGAGGCCCGCGGGCGTCAGCTCCTTGAGCTTGTTCGCGAGCGCGAACGACTGCGGGTGCCCGAACTGGAACGCCGGGGCGTAGTCGAGCGAGGCGACCTGCTTCTGGACGGCCTCGACGATCTCGCGGCGCGCGTGACCGAGCCCGCAGCACCACAGGCCCGACAGCCCGTCGAGGATCTGCTTGCCCTCGGAGTCGGTGTAGTACGCGCCCGCGGCGCTGACGATCATCCGCGGGTTCGCCTTGAACTGGCGGTTGCCCGTGAAGGGCATCCAGTGCGCATCGAGCCAGGCAGCGTCGGTCCGGGTGGGCTTCGAGTCGGTCGGGCTCATGATGGCCGAGAACTCTAGCCGGCCGCCTGCCGCAGCCGCAACGCACAACTGAAAGACTCCCCGCGCCCGCGGCGCCGAGCGCTCGACGTGTGCGCGCCCGCGCCTGGAAGCAATGCTGGTCGGGCACGCCCAGATCGAGCACGTGTCGGTCACGTGCTCGTCCTCGGCCGGCGGTGCGCTCGGTCGGCTCAGCGCGCTCTGCCGCAGAGCTCGTGGACGAGCACGTACGAGCACGTGGTGGTGGCACGAGCACGTGGCACGGCGCCAACCGACCAGCATCGTGCCTAGAAGCGGCCGAAGATGCTCACCCCGGCGTTCCCGCCCGACGCCGACGGGGACACGCGGACCTTCTTCGATGTCGTCATCGGCCGGGTCGCGACGCGATGCTGCGTTGGCGACAGCAGCGCCGCGATCATCGTGACGACGCCGCCGGCCTGGAGGACGCCATCGGCGACGAGCAGCACCTTCTTCGTGGTCTCCAGGTCGCAATCCTCGTTCGCGATCGGGCAGTCGGGTCGATCCTTGAGCGCGAGCCACGGACCGACGACCGGCACGTACAGCCGATCGCTCCCGCGGTCGACCTCGTCATCAGCGTAGTTGGCGGCGACGATCACCGACGCGCCGTAGCTCGCGAGGAACACGAGCGCGCCACTCGTGAACAGCGGCGCGTTCCAGGTGTCGGTGTACGTCTCGTAGCCCGGCTCGATCTGCGTCACCACCATCGTGCGCGGCGGCGGATTGACGATCACCACGGGGGGCGCCGGCGCGGGCGCCGGTTCGACGGTCGCCGGCGGCGGCGCGTCGGGATCATCCTGATCGGGCGCCTGCGCGAGGGCGCCGGCGGGAACCAGCAGCGTGGCGAGCGCGAACGACGTGAGAAGGCGGGTGGTCATGGGAATCCTCCGAGGGGGTATGGGAGGCATGGCTGCAAGAGCCTCGCCTCGCAGGATCCTTGATCTGCCGTCGCATCCCCGCGCGCTGCGATCACGCTGATGTCACGTGTCCCGCGTCGGCGCGCCCTCCGCGATCCCTCCGCGGCGTGGAGAAAGGGCTGACGGCGCATTCCCGACCGCGGCGCGGGCGGCCGATGCCGCCGGGACGCTGCGCTACTTGCCGCGCTTCGGCCAGGTGAAGCGGAGCGTCGCGCCGGGGCCGACCGGATCGATCCACGCGCGGCCGCCGTTGCCCTCGACCTGCTTCTTGACGATCGCGAGACCGATGCCCGTCGACTCGACGACGTCACGCGCCTGCAGGGTCTGGAAGATCTGCCAGACCCGCTCGTGGTGCTCGGGCGCGATGCCGATGCCGTTGTCGGAGACCGCGAACTCGTACTCGTCGTCGCGCTCGGTGGCCGTGATCCGGATCAGCACGTCCTTGCGGCCCGAGTGCTGCACCGCGTTGCCGATCAGGTTCAAGAACACCTGCTGGAGGGCGAACCGCTCGGCGATCATCGTGGGCATCGCGCCGATGATCAGGATCCGCGAGGCCTCCGGAGCGCTCAGCAGATCGATCGTCTCGTGCAGCAGCTCGGTGACGTCCACCCGCTCGACCTTCTGGCGGGTCCGCCCGACGCGCGCGAGCTCGAGCAGGCCGTTGATCAGCCTGTCCATCCGGGTCGCGCGGCCCTTGAGCAGCGCGATGTGCTCGCGGACCTTCTTCGGTGTCGAGACCCCGAGGTCTTCCTCGACCCAGCTCGCGAGGTTCGAGATCCCGCGCAGGGGGGCCCGCAGATCGTGCGACGCCGCGTACGCGAACTGATCGAGCTCGGCGTTGGTCTTCTCGAGCTCCTTGATCAACCGCTGCTGCTCCGCGAACAGCCGTGCGTTGTCCAGGCCGGTCGCCGCGTGCGCCGCCAGCCCGACGGCGAGCCGCTGCGCGCGCTCGGTCAGCATGCCGGGCTGGGGGTGCCCGAGGAACAGCGAGCCGAGGACCTGACCGGACCGCGACGCCACCGGCACCGCGAGGTAGCTCTTCACGACCGGATGGCCCGCCGGCACGCCGCCGTGCGGCGGGTTCTTGCCGTAGCGCGGGTCCCGGGTGACGTCATCGACCCGGACGGGAGCCCCACCGCCGAACGTCGGCCCGAGCAACTGCGTGTTGCGCGGCACCGGGAGCTTCGCGAAGACCTCGCGCGACGCGCCGCTCACCGCGTAGTGCAGGCGCGGGTCGCCGAGGTCGCCGGGGACGCCGTAGAAGAACGCGCCGAGCTGCGCGCCGGTGATCTCGGTCGCGGCGTCGATCACCGCCTGCGCGAGCGCCTGCTGGTCGAGCTCGGCCGAGATCGTGCGGCCGACCTCGTCGAGCTTGGCCAGCGTCTGGCGCTCGACATCGAGCTCCTGCGCGGTCGCGTGAGCCGCCTCGTAGAGCCGCGCATTCGCGACGGCGAGCGCCGCGCGGCGCACGAGCTCCTCGGCGAGTGCCACGTCGTCGGTCGACAGCCGGCGCTCCCCGCTCGTCACGAGCGTGAACGTCCCGATCAGCGCGCCGCGCGCGATGATCGGCACGGCCACGAACGAGCCCACGTCGAGTGAGCGCAGCAGCTCGAGGTACTCCGCGTCGGGCGCCATCGCGGCCAGCTCCTTCGCGCTGACGTCGCGCAGGTACTGGGTCTCGCGGCGCTGGGCGGCGGCGAGGATCGGCGTCGGGCGCGCGGCCGTGTGCGGAGACGCGGCCTCGAGCTCGAGCATGCGCGCGGCGGTCTCCGGGTTCGCGTGCTGGACCGCGAGCGGGGTGAGCGTGTCGGCGGCGAGCAGGTGGACCGCGGACAGCTCGCCGAGCCACGGCACCGCGATCTTCGCGAGCTCGGTCAGGACGGCGCCGACCTCCAGGCTCTGCGAGAACAGCTCGCCGGCGCGCACCATGTGCTGGCGCTGCACGACCTCGTGCTCGAGCTCGTGCTTCGCCGCGAGGTGCTCCATGAACTGGCCGAGGTGACCGCCGATCGCGCGGAGCACCTCGACGAGGTGATCGTCCGCGGCCTCGGAGGTCCGCGTGAACAGCTCGATCACGCCGCAGATCGCAGAGCCCGCGGCGACGGGGAAGCCAAAGCCCGAGCGGATCTGCGCGGCGGCGAGCGTGTCCCGCCGGGGGAGCGCGATACCGGGGGCCGTGATGTCGTCGATCCACACCGGCCCGCGCGTCTGCCAGACCCGACCCGGGAGTCCATCGCCGACCGCGAAGCGATGGCGAGTCGACACCCCGGCCCAGTCGACCGCGATGCCGTCGCCGGTCCACGTCTCGCGCACGACCAGCTGATCGCCGCGCAGCATCCAGAAGCTGCCGAGCGCGCAGCCGAGCGCGCCGCCGAGGGCCCCGAGGATCCGCGGCAGCGCGGCCTCCACGGTCGTCGCCTCTGACAGCACGCGTGCGACCGCATGGGACGCTCGCAGCCGGCGCTCGGTCGCATCCTGGACGACGCGCAGTCTCTCGACCTCGCTACGCAGGGCGTCGAGGTCCGCGGGTTGCTCGGGCACGGCGTCTCGACTCTAGACCCCCACGGCCTCCGCGGACGTTAGGTTTCGGTTAGGCGCGCATCGACCAGCCGCCGCGCTTCGTACGACCTCAAATCGATCCGGCGCGTGCGTCGCCAGTAGTCGAACGTGAAGCCCGGCCACAGCAGGACCTCACCATCCGGGGCCATGTACCAGCTGCTACAGCCCGAGGTCCACACGGTGCCCGCGAGCTTGCGCGTCATCTCCGCGCGAAACGCCTGCTCGACGTCGGGGCGCACATCGAGCGAGGCGATCCCGTTGCGCTGCATCGCCTGGATCGCCGCGACGAGGTAATGCACCTGCGCCTCGATCATGAAGATCATCGAGTTGTGGCCGAGGCCGGTGTTCGGGCCCATCAGCAACATCAGGTTCGGAAACCCCGAGACGTTGATCCCGAGGTAGTTGCGCACCGAGCCGCGCCACGTCTCGTTGAGGTCGACGCCGCGGCGGCCGATGATCCGCATCGACGACAGGTAGTCGACGACGCGGAACCCGGTCCCGAAGATGATGGTGTCGACTTCACGGAGCTGGCCATCGCGCGTGCGGATACCGGTCGGCTCGATGCGGTCGATCGCGGCGGTCACGAGGTCGACGTTGGGGCGCGCGAGGGCGGGGTAGTAGTCGTTCGAGATCAGGACGCGCTTGCAGCCCATCCGGTACGCCGGCGTGAGCTTCGCGCGGAGCACCGGGTCCGCGACCGATGCCGCGAGGTGCCGGAGCACCAGCTTCTCGGCGAGCTGGTTGATCCGCGGCGCGAAGGCGAAGCCAAGGACCCGCGCCTCCATCAGCCAGTACAGGCCGGTGCGGCGCAGCCAGTGCGCACCCGGAACCTGCGCGAGCACCCGGCGCTCGCGCTCGCCGATCGGCCGATCCTGCTTGGGCACGATCCACGGTGGCGTGCGCTGATAGACGTCGAGCTGCGCGACCTTCGCGGCGATCTCGGGGACGAACTGGATCGAGCTCGCGCCGGTGCCGATCACCGCGACCCGCTTGCCGGTGAGGTCGGCCCGGTGATCCCAGCGCGCGGAGTGGAACGTCGTGCCCTGGAAGGAGGTGAGCCCGGGCAGGTCGGGGATCTGCGGCAGGTGGAGCGCGCCGTTACCGAGGATCAGCGCCCGCGCGCGGAGCACGCGATCGTCAGCGGTGTGGACGGTCCACGTCGCGCTCGCCTCGTCGTACTCGGCGCGCGACACGTGCGCGCCGAACTGCAGGTGCTCGCGCAGCCCGTACTTGGTCGCGCAGTGCTCGAGGTACGCGAGGATCTCGGGCTGGCCTCCATACGACCGGCTCCACGCCGGGTTCGGCTCGAACGAGTACGAGTAGAGGTGCGAGGGGATGTCGCACGCCGCCCCCGGGTACGTGTTGTCGCGCCACGTCCCGCCGACGCCGTCGGCCTTCTCGAGGATGACAAAGTTGTGGATGCCGGCCCGCTTCAGCGCGATCCCCGCGCCGAGGCCCGAGAACCCTGCTCCGACGATCACCGCCGCCAGCTCCATGCCGGCGACGCTAGCGCGCTATTAAACGATGGTCAATAGCGGAAGATGCGACCGCGACTCGTGCGGCGTGAACCGAAGGCCGCGGTGTTTGCAGCACCGCGGCCCTCTCTTCAACTAGGGAGTGTCCCTGAATCGGGTCATGTAGTTTCGATCGGTTGCGGCGCGTCACCGCCGGAAAGTGGCGGCCTGATTGTTGCGGAGCGCGCCTGATGATGGCGAACGCGGCCGGGTGAGCGATGGACATCAACGAGGGCGCGTTGCCCACGTCAGCGCGATGGACCTCGCGGCGTGACGCGGGAGGCGCAGCGTCGGTGA
>JALZOI010000406.1 GCA_030857245.1 Myxococcota bacterium | reverse complement strand
GTGGTCGCGATGCCGCCGGCCGCGACGGTCGCGCCGCTCGTCGAGGCGAACAACGCGTTCGGCTTCGCGCTGTGGGTCAAGGCGCGGACGCCGACCGGCAACCTCGCGATGTCGCCGGCGAGCCTCACGCTCGCGTTGACGATGACGTGGGCTGGCGCGCGCGCCGAGACCGCCACGCAGATGCAGCGGACGCTCCAGCTGCGCGCGGCCGCCGACAGCGTCGTGCCGGCGTGGGGCTCGTACGCCGCCGCCTTGCAGAGCGGCGATCGCAAGCTCGAGCTGCGCGTCGCGAACCGGCTATTCGGCGAGCAGGCGTACGAGCTCCAGCAGCCGTTCCTCGAGCAGATCGAGCGAGCGTTCGGTGCGCCGCTCGAGAAGGTCGACTTCCGGACGCAGCCAGAGCCCGCGCGCACGCGGATCAACAGCTGGGTCGCCGAGCAGACGAACCAGCGGATCAAGGATCTCCTGCCCGGCGGGGCGATCACCCCCGACACCCGCCTCGTCCTCGTCAACGCGATCTACTTCCTCGCCGAGTGGCTCGCGCCGTTCGACAAGGCGCAGACCCGCGACGTGCCGTTCTTCACCGCGAAGGCCGCGTCCAAGCCGGTCTCGACGATGCACCAGATCGGCACGTTCCGCCGCGGCAAGGCCGCCGGCGTCTCGCTGCTCGAGTTGCCGTATCAGGGCGACGATGCCGCGATGCTGATCGTGCTGCCCGACGCCATCGATGGCCTCGCCGCGGTCGAGCGGTCGCTCGGCGCCAAGCAGCTCGCGACCTGGCGCGCGGCCCTCACCGAGCAGCAGGTCGCGGTGGCCCTGCCCCGCTTCGAGATCGACCCCGCGACCCCGCTGTCGCTCGCGGGTCCGCTCGAGGCGCTCGGCATGACCGACGCGTTCTCGCGATCCGCCGACTTCTCGGGGATCGCGAAGCGGACGGCGACGGACCAGGAGCTCTTCATCAGCTCGGTGTTCCACAAGGCGTTCGTCAAGACCGACGAGAAGGGCACCGAGGCAGCCGCCGCGACGGCGGTCGTGATGGCGGTCAAGGGCGCGCTGCCGCCGCCGGCGACGGCCTTCAAGGCCGACCACCCGTTCCTGTTCTTCATCGTCGAGAAGGCAAGCGGCCTCGTGCTGTTCATCGGCCGGGTCGCCGATCCGGCGGCGAAGTAGCTACGCGGCGAGCAGGCGGTCGAGCTCGCCCGACGCGATCAGCGCCTCGATCTCCGACGCCCCGCCGATCAGCGTGCCCTTGACGAACACCATCGGGAACGTCGGCCACCCCGTCCACATCTTGAGCGCGGTGCGGCTCCGCCACGTGTTCAGGTAGCTGCCGTACTCGAGGTAGTGGAATGGAGTCCCCTTCGCCTCGAGCGCCTTGCGCGCGCGGCGCGGATGCGGGTTCTGCTTCATGCCGACGACGACGACCTCGTGCGCCGCGGTGGCGGCCTCGACCTCGTCGATGATCGCGTGGTGGTGCGTCGCGACCTTGTGGCGGATGGTGGGATGCAAGCGGGTTTCGGGCAGCACGGAGCGCACCATCGCGCAAGCCTACCGGCACCCCGCGGCGGAACGGGCTTCAGATGCGGAGCGGCTCAGAGAGCGGGAGAGATTGGCCGCCAAGAGCGCCAAGCCCGCCAAGGGGTGAAGGACGGGGGCGCACCCTCCGATCTTCTCTACGAATCCTTGGCGTCCCTTGGCGGCCTTGGCGGCCAATCTCCCCGGCTCAGGCGCTGTCGCCGGCGACGTCCTGGAACTCTTCCCACGAGATCGACTTGTCGGCGTTGGTGTCGAGCTGCTCCATGATCCCGCGGACCCACGCGCTGCGCGTGAACGTGTTGCCGATGTCGAGGTCCTTGAGGAGGCGACCGAGCTCCTGCTTGTCGATCTTGCCATCGTGATCGGCGTCGTAGCGATCGAACAGCAGGCGCATCCCGCTGCGGGTGCGATCGTTGAAGTTCTTCTCGAGGTAGTCGCCGATCGCCGCGACGAGCTGCTGCTGCTCCGTGCCCATGTGCTGTGACTCCTGGAATCGATGAGGATCCCACCTGTAGCGCGGAACGACACCCGGCACGCGACCAATCACCTTGCGGGAGCGGGTATCGCGGTGCCCTCACGATGCGTGGCGTCATCACGGTCGCGCAGCTGTGATGTCGGCGCGATGCGGCTCGGTAGGCGGATCCGCACACCGGGAACGCGTCGTCCCGCGTCGTCCCATGTGCAACGCGAGACTCGCCTCCGGAGCTGGCTGGCTCGTGGAGTGCAACCGCACGACGCATGGGAACCGCCAGAACGAATTCCAAGCCTTCCGTCGACGTGCTCGATCTCCTCACCGCGCAGCATGCAGAAGTGGACGCGCTGTTCGAGCAGCTCGAGGGCGGTCGCGGCGATCGCGCGGCGCTCTTCAGCGAGCTCGCGGACAAGCTCGGCGCGCACGCCGAGATCGAGGAGAAGATCTTCTATCCGGCCGTGATGTCGTCCGAGACCGAGGAGTCGCTGCACGAGGCCGTCGAGGAGCACCTCGCGATGAAGCGACTGCTGGCCGACATGATCACGATGCAGCTCTCCGACGATGACTTCAAGGCGAAGCTCTCGGTGCTGAAGGAGATCGTCTCTCACCACGCGCACGAGGAAGAGGAAGCGGAGCTCTTCAAGCAGCTCCGGACGTCGCTGGACGCCGACGTGCTCGGTGCGCTCGGCAACGAGTGCCTCGTCATGTTCGAGGAGCTGATGAAGACGCACCCCGCCAAGCTCATCCCGGCGCAGACGACGCAGGCGGCGCCGCTGCCCCGCCTCCAGAAATAGGCGGCGGTCGGGACGAGCAGCAGCCCTCGGATCGGTGTACATCAGCGCGCGTGAAGAGGGCCAACCCTGTTCTCGGACTCTGGGCGTACGCCGAGTTCGGCGCCGTGCTCGGTGCGTTCTTGCCGATCATGGCGATCTCCAGGTGGCGCCATCGCGGGGATCCGACGCAGCGCATCCCCGGGCGCTGGATGCGCCGCGTCGGCCGCACCGCGTCACGGCTGTCGACGATCTGGAAGATGGACGTCGAGGGCGAGCGGCCGCTCGACATCGACACCAAGGGCTACGTCGTGGTCGCGAACCACGAGTCGCAGGCGGATCCATTCCTGCTGTCGTTCTTGCCGTGGGACATGCGGTGGGTGGCCAAGGAAGATCTGTTCAGGCAGCCGCTGAGCGGCTGGGCGCTCCGGCTCGGCGGCGACATCCCCCTGCGCCGCGGCGAAGGCGAGAGCGTGCGCGCGTGCCTGGTCGAGTGCGAGCGGGCGCTGCGCGGCGGGATCTCGGTGATGATGTTCCCCGAGGGCACCCGGTCGAGAGGCGGCGAGCTCCTGCCGTTCAAGGACGGCGCGTTCGACCTCGCGATCGCCGCGGGGGTCCCCGTCCTGCCGGTCGCCCTCGCCGGCACGCGCGCGATGCGTCCCAAGCACTCGCGTTGGTTCGGCAAGGCGCATGCGTGCGCGAAGGTCCTCGCGCCGATCCCGACGACCGGCATGACGGTCGCCGACGTCGGCCGGCTCCGCGACCAGGCCCGCGACGCGATCGCGGCCGCGCTCCCCGACCTGCGGGCGCGCTACGGCGACCACCAGGGCGATGCATCCGGCGACCCGGAGAGCGATCCGGCGAGCGACCGCGCGAGCAAGTAGGCGATCGTCTGCTGCGGGCTCGTGCGGGTCCGTGCCGATTTTGTGACGCACCGTGGCACGGCGCGTTTAGGCTACGCCGGATGGCTGCACGAGCAACGACGCACACGTCGATCACGGGGTCCGGCGTCTGGCACCCTCCGACCGCTCTCGACAACGTCGAGCTGTGCGCGGCGTTCAACGAGTTCGTGCGCCGCGACAACGCGCACCACGCGGAGGCGATCGCCGCGGGGACGCGGGCCGCGCTGCAGGAGTCCTCGCCCGAGTTCATCGTCCGCGCGTCGGGGATCGTGCAGCGGTACGTCGAGGACAAGACCGGGCTCGTCGATCCCGAGCGCATGTGTCCGAACATCCCCGAGCGGCCGTCGGATCAGGTCAGCCTGCAGGCCGAGTACGCGGTGAACGCGGCCCGCCTGGCGCTCGCGGCGGCCGGCCGTGCCGGCGAGGACATCGATCTCGTCGTGCTCGGCGCGTCCTGCCTGCAGCGCAGCTATCCGGCGATGGCGATCGAGGTCCAGGGGATCCTCGGCGCGCAAGGCCACGGCTTCGACATCTCGCTGGGCTGCTCGACCGGGGTCGGAGCACTCCAGCTCGCGTCGCAGGCGGTCCAGCTCGGCCACGCGCGGTGTGCCCTCGTCGTGCTGCCCGAGCTCACGAGCCCGCACCTCAACTGGCGCGAGCGCGACGCGCACTTCATCCTCGGCGACGCGGCGGTCGCGATGATCGTCGAGCCCACCGAGGGTGCGCGTCCCGGCTCCTGGGAGATCCGCTCGACGCGCATGCGCTCGAAGTGGTCGAACAACATCCGCAACAACTTCGGCTTCATGAACCGCTGCGACCCGGCGACCGAGCACGCCCCCGACAAGCTGTTCCATCAGCAGGGCCGGCGCGTGTTCAAGGAGGTCGTGCCGATGGCCGAGACCTTCATCAACGAGACCATCGCCGCGCACGGCCTCGCAGCGAATCAGATCGCGCGCTACTGGCTGCACCAGGCCAACAAGAACATGAACGATCTGATCGCGAAGCGCGTCCTCGGCCGCGACGCGACGGAGCAGGATGCGCCGCTCGTGATCGCGGAGTACGGCAACACCGCGTCGGCGGGCTCGCTGATCGTCTTCGCCCTGCACCATGCCGATCTGCCGGCCGGCAGCCTCGGCGTGATGGCGGCGTTCGGTGCGGGCTACTCGCTCGGCTCGCTCGTGCTCCAGCGCTCGGCGTGAGCCGCGCCGGTCACAGCCAGGTGCCGAGGGCGAGCATCCCACCGACGGCGAACCGGGCCTTGAGCTCGCGCGCGCCTGCCTGATCCTCGACCGAGAGGAAGTGCGTCTGCACCGCGACCTCGCTCGCGAGGTAGAGCCGGCCCGCCAGCGGCACGACGATGCCGACGCCGGCATCGACGTGCGCGCCTGCCGAGGTCCGCGTCGGCGCGACACCGCGCGTGGTGAAGCGCTCCTGCAGCACCTCACCACCGAGCGTGACGCCGAGATCGATCGAGAACCTGCGCACATCCCAGGCCTTGGCGACGCGGATGTCGAGCGCGAGCGCGTCGGTGCGGGCCTCGAGCGTGCGGTTGCTGAACTCGCCGCGACAGCCGACGACGCGCGGTGACAGCGTGACGTCGGCGCGGACCCAGACCCACCCGGCGAGCGCGCCGAGGCACGGGCTCGCGCCCTCGATGATGGTGGTCCGCATCGCCGGGCCGCCGATCGGCCCCGAGACGCCCCGCAGCAGCTCGCCGTGCCCCTTCCGGACCAGACGCGCGTACGTCGTGCGCCTCAGCACGCCGGGAACGACCGCGGTGTCGCGACCGCTCGCGACCGCGACGCTGCCCTCGAGCAGCGCATCCCGGGTGCGGCCGCGCACGACGTAGCGACCGGGCCGCAGGCTGAGCGTGCGGCGCGAGGCGCCCGCGAGGATCTCGCCGACGATCCGGTCCTGCACGCCTTCGCTCACGACGAGCCAGGTCGCCGCGCCAGGGAACGTCAGCCGCCCGCGGCTGCGATCCTTGCCGAGGTCGGCGAGCACGAGGTCCGCGCGGCCACGCAGGTCGTAGTGGAACGTCGGGTGCTGCACGCCGCCGAGCGTCCGCGCCGAAGCCAGGATCGTGTGATCCCGCGTGTAGCGGAACGCCTCGGAGACCGTGATGATCTGGTTGCCGTCCTCGTCGGCCGCGCCGCGCAGCCCCGAGAGCAGGTAGTGCGTGAAGAACGAGCCGCCCAGCTCGTCGGACTCCTGCGCGTCCTCGCCCGCGGTGCTCGCGGTCAGCACGATCACGCCCTCGCCGTTGAGCTCGTCCACGCCGCTCAGCGCGATCGGCGGCGCCGGGGTGCCGCCCTTGCCGCCCTTGACGCGGGTCACCGCGCCCGAGCGACACGCATCGATCACGAGGATCCGGACCTGCGCCGCGGAGCCGCGCACGAGAGCTTCGAGCTCGCGGAGCTGGAACCGCGTGTCGCCGAGGTGCAGCGTCTCGGCATCGCCGTGGCCGGAGTAGTAGACGACGAGCACGGCCTGCCGCCCGGGGCGCTGGCCGCTGCGGATCCGCTCGTTCGTCGCGATCAACGCGCGCCGCACCTGGTCGGCGGACTTACCGCGCAGGATGACCTGGTTCTCGGCGGGGATGCCGCCGACCTCACCGAGCAGCTCACCGACGCGCTCGGCATCGGTCTCGGCGAACCGCAGCCGCTGCTCGTCGGCTGCACCGGTGTTGTGGCCGATGATCACCGCGAACCGCTCGACGTCCGCGTGCGCGGCGCGCGCGGTCAGCGCGAGCGCGACGAACCCGGCGACCGCGATCACGATGCCGACGACGAGCGGGCGCATGGTCACGGGGCGGTGATCCGCTTGTGGAGGATCACGCGATGGACGGTGCACCCGGCGGGCGCCGTGACCGTCCCCTGCGCCGCGAGCTCGCCGAGCAGCGGCGCCAGCGGTCGCACGGCCTCGCACCACACCACGACCAGCTGCTCCTCGCCGAGCGTCGCATCGAGCACGGTGCTCTCGGGGAACGAGCGAGTGGTCCCGGCCGGCAGCGCGACGAGCGCGTCGCCGCGTGACGGCACGTAGGCCATCACGTGCCCGGCGCCGTCCTTCGCGAGCACCGCGCCGAACCCGTCGCGCGTGGTGGTGTAGCCGGCCTGCACGGAGTCGCCGGGCTGCACGCGATCGCCGCTCGTGACGACGCCGAGCTGCCCGGCGGGTCCCGCCGCGACGAGGAGGCTCGGGCCACCACCCTTCGGG
>JALZOI010000405.1 GCA_030857245.1 Myxococcota bacterium | reverse complement strand
CCCCTCCGACGCCCGGCTGATGGCGGCGTGGCTCGCCGAGCGGTCGCGCACCCGCTGACCTTCACCGTGATCGCCCCGCTCAGCGCCGCTATACTCCGCGTCATGCGCCTCCTCGTGATTGCCCTCGCGGTGGGCGCCTGCTCGAGCAGTGACGACCCGGCGAGCCGACCCACCGGTCGCGTCGGCGCCCCCGCCGATCCGGCGACGGGCCGCGCGCCCACCCTCGACAGGAGCCAGGGCACGGGTCATCAGGACCGCAAGTCCCCGGGCGGCACCGGCGTCGACGAGCACGGCAACCTGCTGCGCAGCAAGCCGGATCCCGGCGAGCCCAGGCCCGACCCCGCGCTCGTCGTCGACGACCCCGCGAACCTCCTGTTCTACGCCGGTGCGCTGGTCGGCGAACCGACGCTCCAGCGCCGCGTCTGGCAGCAGCTCGGCCTCGCCGATGCCGCCGGCGCGCCGACGCCGCGGATGACGGCGTTCATCCGCGCGCACCAGCAGTGGGTGCAAGATCGTCCCGAGCGGGCGCAGACCGTGGCCACGCCCGCGAAGGCCCGCGCCCACCTCGACGCCCACCTGAGGTGACGCCCGCGCGCGCGATCAGTCGTTCGCGTCCCAGTAGTCGAGCTCGGCCTGCACGATCGAGGACAGGTCCTCGCCGTTGCCGCCCTTGATCGCCCACAGGTAGTCGGTGAAGAAGTTGTTGCGGACGCGCGTCGAGCCGAAGCGCGGCAGCTCGTCGAGGATCACCTGCGGCGCGAGCTCGGTGCCGCCGTGCTGGTGGCAGCCGATGCAGTTGGTGCCGGCGTTGTGATCGCCCTGCTCGAGGTACGGGTTCGAGCACCAGCTCGGTGCGCCGACCCCGCCGTGCACCGCCGCGACCGCGTCGCCGAGGGAGCCGAGCTGCCCGCCGCGCGCGTCGGGATCGCGCTCGAGGTAGCTCGTCGTCACGCACATCTTGTAGTGGCGCCACGGACCGGGCAGCGCCGCGATCGCGGCGGGCCGATCCGCGCCGAAGTCGGTGTCGGGGTCGGGCGACCACCACAGCGTGATCCACATCCAGTGATCGAGCTCCTTGCTCATGATGTGGAGCCCGGCGAGCCGGAACCGCTGGCCCGAGGTCGGGAGCTGCACCGTGTAGATCGCCGCGGGCTGCGGATCCGCGACGCCGTCGGAGTTCCACGTCGCCGCGCCGCGCAGCCGCGACCGCATCCGCGCGCCGCTGGTGTCGAACACCGGCAGCAGCTCGCCGGGGAGCTGGCGGCGGAAGTCGGCCTTGACGAGCACGCCATCGCGCGGCGTCTCGCCATCGAGGCACGTCGGATCGACGACGTCGGCCTGCAGGTACTCGACGTCGACCTCGACCTCACCGGCGGCCGCGCCGAACACGGCGACGTAGACCGGCCCATCGCCGGCGACGCTGCACGCCTCCGTGCTGTCCCCGCTCGCGGCCTTGCAGTCGTACTGCTGTGGATCGGGTGCGAGCCCGCGGCGGACGTAGAGATCGGCATCGCCGTCGCCGCGCATCGTGACCTTCACCGGCCCGCTGCCCGCCTGGTACGGGCCGAGCAGCTGCCAGCCGCACGCAGCGATCGCGAGCGCATCGCTCTGCACGACGACCTGCCCCGGCCGCATCGGATCGCTCGCGTAGGGCTCGGGCGCCGCGGCGAGCCGGCACTGATGCAGCTTGACGTAGCTGCCGAGCAGATGCCCCATCGCGCCCGGGCTGTAGCCGACGCGCGACGCGTTGCCGACGCCGCTCGCGAGCTCGGGCGTTGTGATCGTCGCGAGGTAGTCGAGGTAGCGCTGCTCGGGCCACTCCGGCATGCCGTCGAGCGCGACCGCGTTCCACGCGAACCCGGCGGCGACATCGAGCGGTGCCCGCGCGGCGCGGCCCGCGGGCCCGAGCTCGCGATACTGCTGCTTGAACATGCGCTCGAAGTCGTCGCGCGCGTACCACGTGTGCCACGCCGGCAAGGTCGGCTGGCTCGGGAAGCTGTCCGCGAGCCGCGGCTCCGCGAGCGGCACCGGCTGCAGCACGCGGCCGACGACCTCCCAGGCCGCGGCCCGTCGCGCGGCGATCGATCCCTCGAGCTCGCCATCGCGCGCCGCGAGGCCGAGGTCCGGAACGTACGGCGCCGCGAGGCCCGTGATCTTGCGATCCTGGACCGTCGCGGCGCTGGTCGTCGTACCGAGCTCGCAGGCCGCCGTCTTGTCGGGCTCGTCACCGCAGGCGGTGACCACCAGCAACCCGACGAGGACGGCTCCGCGCACGGCCTACTATAGCCCGAGGGCGGCGTCGCTCGCGACCGCGTATTCCTTGTCGGAGTTGCCGTCGCGCACCAGGAAGTAGATCCAGCCATCCGACCGGAAGTGCGGGAACAGCGCGTACTGGCCGGCCTTCATCGTCGTGATGCGGGTGCGGACCCCGGTGACCATGTTGACGACGATGATGTCCGCGGTGCCCTTCGTCAGCATCGCCTGGAACGCCGGGTCCTGCGCCGACGCGTAGCCGTACTCGGCGAAGTCCGCCGGGCCGACGTAGTGGTGCGTGACGAAGTACTTCTCGTCGAACGAGATGGACGGCTTCGCACCCTTCGTGCAGTAGCGCCCGAGCTCGGTGGTCGTCACGTCATACGACGGGCCGTTCGGCGTGGCGTTGATGCGGCGGAGCACGTAGCCGAGCTGCCCGGTCTCGTTGCCGAACCGGCTGATGGCGAGCCGCGACGACGGCGACAGGACGATGTCGCCCTCGTACGGGCTGTTCGTCGAGATCGCCGGCTTCGCCACGTGGCGCGTCCCGTCGAAGACCATCGGCGTCAGCTTCATCTTGGCGGTGTTGCCGAAGCCCGCGCTCGGGTCGCGGGTGACCGCGCCGTGCGGGTTGTCACTCGTGAACTGGCCGTTGACCGTGAAGTAGTCGCCGCCGCCGAGGCCCTGGCCGAGGTGCTGGTACAGCGGGATGCCGTCGACCGAGTTGCACTGCGCCTCGCTGAAGTTGATGCGGTCCGGGTTCGAGATCAGCAGCGCGGTCGAGCAGAAGCCCGTGCCGATCGGCGTGCCCTGGAACATCCAGCTGCGGCCATCCGGGAAGAAGCCCGGGTCGTACGCGGCCTGGACGCGCATGTCCTTGTTCGACTGGAGGTCGCTGACCACCGCGCCGTCCCCACCGGTCGCGCCGTTCGCGACGAACCGACCGTCGGGCGAGCTGCGCATCCAGTAGAAGGTGTTGAAGGCGAGCTCGCGAAGGACGCGGAGGTTGCCGACCTTCGCCCAGCCGGTGCCGTAGCTCTTGCTCTGCGCGGTCGGCAGCGCCGTGAGGCAGCTGCGCGGATCCGTCGACCCGTTGCAGCCGAACATGTTCATGCCGGCGGCGCGGTTCGCCGCGCCCCACCCGGACGCCGCCATCTGGGTGGCGTGGGTGTTGACGGCCGGGTTGATGGACGGCGTGCAGCTCGTCGGGCCGGTGTCGGGCGCGATGTGGTCGGTGAGCCGCGGCATGCCGCGCGCGAACCACTCGGCGACGATGTCGAGCTCGCCCTGCGAGAAGCGCGGGTGGTTGCCCTTCGGCATCGACACGCGGTTCTTGAACTTGCCGTACTCGATGGCCCACGTGTCGACGGTGTTGCCGCTGTCGGTCGCCGGGAACGCCTGCTTGAAGAGATCCTGGAAGTAGCCGAGGTGCGCGGCCGAGGCGTAGATGCCGAGCTTGCCGGGCGAGAACGGCGAGTCCGCGCGGCCGGGCTCGAGCTTCATGCAGTCGACGACGTCCTTCGCGGGGGTCGCGTTCGGGCTCGGCTCCTTGTACTTGATCTTGAGCTTCAGGACGCTGCGGTCCGCGAAGCCCTTCACGGCGACCGAGAACGTCGCCGGGCCGTTCGCGTTGAACTGGCCGGGGAGGCACGCCTCCTCCGACGACCGCGTGAACGGGCGGCAGTCGTAGACCTCCTCGGTCACGTCGGCGTTGCGCTTGACGTAGAGGTCACCGTCGCCGGTGCCCGTCATCGTGATCGAGATCGAGGCGCCCGCGGCGACGACGAAGTCGCCGACCGCCTTGAACTGGTCCTTGGCGACCGTGCGCTGGCGGTCGAGCGAGATGTCGACGCCCGCGTCGTTGTCCTTGAGGCAGCTGCTCAGCGCGACCGTGGTCTTCTCCTGCCACTCGCGCAGCGTCGTCTGGTTCGGCGCGTGGCACTCGGCGCAGACCTGGGTCGGCGCGAGCTTGTTCATGCCGAGGATCGTGGTCGCCTGCTTGGCGAGGTCGGTGTCGGGGAGCGCGACCGGGTTGCGCAGCTTGCCGCCACCCTCGTCGCTGCCGAGCGTCGTCGGGACGTCCTTCCAGATGCAGCCGGCCGCGGTCGGGTTCGACGCGCAGGCCTGCAGGAAGTCGAGCGCCTTCTTGTACTCCGAGGTCTCCCACTGGGCGTCCGCGGTGAACAGCACGTCGGTCGGCATCCAGTACTTGTGCTCGGGCGCGTTGTACTTGTCAGTGGTGATGTTCTTCCACGAGGTGTCGGTACCCTCGAGGCGCGACAGCCAGTTATCCGACCAGCGGCCATCGCCCATGCGGTGGCACTTGAGGCACGCGTTGGCCTCGGGGGAGACCAGCTGCTTGGGCATCTTCCAGCCCTGGCCCTTGAGGTTCACGATCGAGTAGGGCGTGTCGAGCGCGCCGAGCGCGAGGTCGGGGTCGATGCCCATCTTCGGGATGATCGGGCGACCCGCCTGATCCTTGGCGCCGTCGATCCACGGGGTGTGGATGAACGGGTCGGCGTCGTGGCAGTTCGCGCACTGGATGCCCGAGCCCTCGCCGCCGTGCACGCCGCTCCACAGGTTCGTCGACTTCACCTTGTCGGCGGGGTGCGGGATGTTGCCGCCGTCGGTCTTCGAGTACAGCGCGTTCTGGAAGAAGCAGGTCTTCCCGGTGAACGGGTTGTGCCCGACCATCGCGATGTCGTTGAACTGGTCCGACGCGTAGCCGACCGAGCCATCGGCCGCCGCCTTGCTCTTGCGGCACAGCATCACCCAGCGGGTGCCCTGGTCGTTCGTGCGCTGCGCGACGCGGGGGCCGGCCTCGCAGAGGTCATAGATGAACTGCGGCGCGTCGCACTTGGCGACCGTGCCCGACATCGGGGCCTCGACGGTGCCGTCGGCCGCGGTGATCGTCATCGGGATCGGCGTGGACTCCATGCAGTCGTAGGTCGAGTACTCACCGTCGCCGGTCGGCTCGAAGAACGGGATCTCGCCGAGCTCAGCGACGCAGCGGACGCCGTACTCCTGCGGGGAGTTGATGCGGACCTCGCCGCTCGGGTCATCGGCCTTGCCGCCGACGCCCTGCCGGCGGGCCTGGTCCCACGCCTCGAACAGGTCGCGCTCGATCTGGGCGACGACCTCGGTGCCCTTCATGACGCAGACGTCGATGATGGAGTCGGTGCCAAGCGCGAGCGACGCGAGCATCTCGGCGGTCGGGTTGCCGTGGCCCCACTCGGGGCCGTAGAACGACTTGGTCAGCTTGGGGTCGATCAGCGGCCCGTCGATGTCCTCGCCGTTGGCGTCGGCCACCGCCTCGATCTCGGTCGCGAGCTTGCGGCAGTCGAGGGTGCCGAACGTGCCGCGGCGCGCCTGGACGTAGAGCTGCTCGCCATCGAGGCTGCGCGACAGCTGGACCACGACGCGGCCGTTGGCATGGTTGTAGATCGGGGTGACGACGAAGTCCTCACTGCACCCCGCTCCGACGCCTGCCAGGAGAGCCATGATGGCGAATCGAGTAGCCGCGTGTGTCCGCATGAGGGACCACTCCGCAACATCGGCGCCACATCACATCGGTGTGATCTCGCGACCCTCCACGGCGCTGGCAACTCGACTAGCTGGCGACGCCAGCTGTGGGCACTGCCTGCAGGCCCCGGGAGCGCCGCCGGTGCTCAGATCGTGCACCCAAGTCCCTGTGCGACCTGACGAATCGCGGCATCGGCGGCCTTGCAGGTCGCGGCCTGGGCCGGGCGCTCGGCGACCGGCGTGCTCAGGAACGCGGCTGCGGTCTGCTGGTAGCTGTCGAGGAACTGCTGCGCGGCCGCGCGCGGCACCCGGGGACACTGCGCGAGGGCTCGCAGCGCGTCGCCATACGAGTCGCACGCCGGGATCCCCGTCTTCACGAGCACGCCGCTGGCGGGGTAGCCCCACGCCCGTGCCAGCGCCGCGTCCGGGCCGGGGCTGGCGGCAGCGAAGCACGGCTCGCCGCCCCCGGCGACCAGGCACGCGCGCAGCTTCGAGCTCCACGCGTCGCCCGTGCAGGCCTTCGCCAGCATGGCGCGCGACGCGGCGATCAGCTTGCGCCGCTCGACACCATGGATCGCGCCGAGCTTGCCCTGCCACGCGCCGTCACCGTAGTGGATCGCCACCACGTGCTTGCAGGTGAGCTTCGCCGGCCGCTTGCGGAGCGCCGCGGCCCGTGCCGTCAGGCCCGCGACGTCGGCCAGCTTGCCCGCGAGCGCCTGCTCCTGATCGGGCGCGAGCTGCCCGCGGCACGTCGCCGGCGGCTCGCCGTCCTGGAAGCAGCGCCGCACGTCGGTGGCCCAGCCATCGCACAGCACCGTGATGGCCGCGCGGCGCAGCGCGGTCGCGAGCTCCTGGTCGTCGCCCGTCAGCGTCAGCGGCGGCGCGTACGTCGTGACGTCGCCGACCCCGCGGGCACAGTCGACGTAGCTGAGCTCCGCGACGTCGAGGTCCTCGTCGTCTTCGTCGTCGCCGTCCGCGAGGAGCTCGTCGGGGTACGCGTCGTGCCACGCCACGAGCTGGCGCTGCAGCAGCGCGCGCTGCGCGGGGGTGAGCGCGGTCAGGCAGGCGCGCGCCGCGGGCTCCGTGCCGATGCACGCGAGCACCTCGGCGGACCATGCGCCGTGCAGGCA
>JALZOI010000404.1 GCA_030857245.1 Myxococcota bacterium | reverse complement strand
CCAGCTCGCGGCAGCGACCTGAAGCGGCAGCGACCTGAAGCGCCAGTCCCACGTGGGACTGCACGCGGGGAGGCCGCCGCACCTCAGCGACGGATCTAACGACCTACAGACTCCTAGCGAGCAAGGCGCCGAGCACGACCGTCAGTTGACCGGGCGCGCCAACCGCTCGACGACGCCGACGAGGTCGTGGCCGGCCTCGTCGACCAGCACGCGCGCGGCGTTGTCGAGCTGCAGGAGCTCGCCGAGCCGGTGCTCGTCCTCGACGGCGACCCACGTGACGCCGGGCGCCACGTGCACCGCGTGGGTGGGCGTCGCCAGCTCGGTGCCGCGTGCGACCTCGTCGGCGAGCTCGCTGATCGCGTGCGCGACCAGCCGCGCGTCGGCGTTCGTGCACAGCGCGATGAGGTCGGGCGCTCCGAACTTGCGGAGCCCGCGGGTGTGCAGCGCGTGCGCGCCCGCGGCCCCGGCGCTGGCCTCGAAGATCACCCGCACCTCGCGGCTGACGTCGAGCGGCGCGCCGGCGGGTGGCAGCTGGGCGCCCTGCAGGAAGCGCATCGCGATCGCGTCGAGGACGACGGCGGCGCCGCGCGCGACGACGTGGCGTGCGTGCGCCCACGCCGCCTGCAGGTACGTGAGGTCGGTGGCCGCCGCGGGGGCGCTGATGATCACGTGCGCATGATCCGCGGCGTCGAGCAGGGAGACGTCCGCGCCGAGATCCGCCTCGGCGACCGCGCGCAGCGAGCCCTGGTGCCAGGCGTCGAACCACGCGGGGTCGGTGCCGCGCGCGACCGTCTGGACCGTGCACGCAGCGAGCGCCGCCGGCGACGGCGCACCGGAGGGCTCGGGCGTGAGTGCGGTCGTCGCAGCGAGCGGACCGCGCGCGAACGCGACGAGCACGACCTGCGGGGCGCGCGGACCGGGCGGCTTCGTGAACTTCCAGGGGAGCGTCATGGGAGCGCCGGCCCGTCGTACCGCATTCGCCGGCCCGCCGCTCCTGCCGGCTCGTGCGCGCCCGCGCGCCACGCTAGACTGCCGTGATGCCGCGGCCACCCGCTCGGCACGTACCGCCATGCTGATCGCCATCGAGCGCCTGCTCATCAAGCTCCGCCAGCCCCGCTCGCGCGCCGACGAGCTCGTGGCGCTCCGCGGCCGCTTGCGCGCCGAGCTCGCCCGCGACGTCGACGAGGACGACGACGAGCGCACCCTCGCGCGCGCGGTGCACGCGCGCAAGCTCGCGGTGACCGAGGAGCTGCGCGCCGTGTCGTCCTGTCGGTCGTGCGCCACCGGGTACCCGTCGCCGATCGGTCACTACGCCGGCGGGGCGTGCTGCGCGGGCATCACCGAGCAGCTGTTCGACGACACCGAGGTCGCCGCGCTCGCCCACACCGGCACCCGGCCGCGCTCCCTGACCGCGCCGCATGACGAGCATGCCGGGTGCGCGTTCCGGGGCGCACGCGGCTGCACGCTCGCCGTCGCGCATCGGCCCGCGCGCTGCGTGCACTACGTCTGCACCACGTTGCGTCGCGAGCTGTTCCATCGCGGCCAGCTCGACGCGCTCGAGGCGAAGCTCGCCGACCTCGATGTCGCGATGCAGCGGTTCCGGGCCGCGTACCAGGCGCGGGCCGATCGCGACGTGCTCGCCGCGATCGCCGATGCGGTCGAGCATGCTCGCCCGTGACCGACGTCAGCTCTGACGCTCGATGATCGCCTCGACGCCCTCGCGCGCGAACTGCTCGCGAAGCTGTTCGATCACCATCTCCTCGACGCGCTGTTCCAGATCGACGAACGCCCCCACGACGTTCGCGACGAACCAGCCCTTGTTCTTCTCGACGACGGCCTCGACGTTGGTGATCTTGATCCGGATCATGCAGGCTCCTGAAGCGCGACTCGGCAGGCGGCGCGTGCCGGCACTGTAGCCCTAACGAGGACGGGGAGTGCATGCCGGTTGCCGCACCATGGCCTACCGAGCCGTCGGAGGTGCCGCTTGCGAGCCCTTGCCGCCGTTCAGGGCTGCGCACATACAGATCGCCGGCTCGCGTCCGATTCGAGAGACATGCTCATCAAGCGCGACACGGCGGGGCGACTGCTGATCGAGGACGAGGGCGTGAGCGCGATCGTCGACCGGGACGGCGCATCGTCCCTCACGATGAGGGCCTCCGTGACGCGATCAGCGGTCAAGCGCGTGCGGGACCTGGTCGCGGATCGATCACGGTGGCCCACGATGCGGCTTCGGCGGATGGCTCCCGACGCGGGTGCGCTCGTGCCGGTCCGGTAGCTCGCGCGCTACGCTGCCTCGCATCGCTCGACCGAAGTGGACCGTCGGACGGTCACGGCGGGAAGTAGATGGGGGTGCACGCGTCGCACAGCCCGTGACTGAGGTTGGGGGGCTGCAGGGCGACGAACCGAGGCACCCAGTCCCAGCGCCGCACGCCCGCTGGATTGCGGACCCGTCGACAGTGCGAGCACATGGCGATGACGCCGTCGGTGGTGTACCGCGCGGCGTCCGCCGGCGAGGGCTCGCGGTCGTGCGCGACGTCGATGATCGACGCGTTGACCACGGCGAGGAACTGGCTGTCGATCGGGTACACGAGCATCCGGAAGCGGCGGTAGCGATCGGGCGACGAGCACTCGTAGTCGTGCTCCCACCGCTCCTTCGTGGCCAGCGCCCGCGCGTACCCTTGCTCGTAGAACGGTCGCAGGATGGCCGGGATCGCCTGCAGGACCGAGCTGCCTCGACCGTAGCGGTCGAGCATCTCGGTGCCGCCATTGGCGGTTGCGAACCGCGTCCACGCGGGATTCGTGCGGACCAAGGTCAGGTCGCGCGACAGCACGAAGCCGGTGTCATCGCTCCCTGCCAGGGCGCGCGCGACTTCGATGATGCTCGGCATGACGCTCTGGTCCTCGGGGATGGCGGTCGCGCGCTCCCCCATCATGAGGGTCGCCTGGCTGCGACACATGACAAATCGCGGATGCCGGGACCTGGAGCCCCCTCGGAGCTTCCTTTGCGCGTGACAGCACAGCGTCCGACGTACAATGTCCGTCCGTGGCGCGCTGCACCCTCCTCGTCGCCCTCCTCCTCCTGGGCGGCTGCGCCCGGGGCGAGCCGCCCGAGCTGGTCGGGCTGGTCGACCAGCTCGCGGTCGTCGGGCACGAGCTGGTCCTCGAGCTCCAGGGCGCCGACCCCGACGGCGACGCGCTGACGTACCGCGTCGCCGCAGCGATCGCCCTCGAGGGAGCCGCGACGATCACGCAGACCCCGTCCGGGCGCGGGCTGTTCCGATGGACGCCGACGGGCACCGACGTCGGCATGCACGCGTTCGACTTCACGGTCTCGGACGGCAGGAACGACACGACGGTCACGATCACGATCGAGGTGCGAGCCTCCGCGGGCGGCGTCCCGATCTTTCGCGAGCCGCTGGGTTCGGGCCGCGTCGTGAATCTCAGCGCCGATCCGTGCGTCGAGGTCGCCATCGCCGTTGACGATCGGGACAGTCCGGAGCTCGTGGTCGCCGAGGAGCCGCCGGGGATCCCGGGTGGCATGCTCCAGGAGGTGGACGCCGCGGCCCGACGCTGGCGCTGGCGGTGGTGCCCGGAGGCCGCACAGATCGCCGCGTCGAACCGCTACACGCTCGTGCTGTCGGCCGACGACGGCGAGCACCCGAAGGCGCTCAAGCACTACGTGCTGGTGTTCAGTGACGGCGGACCGTCCCAGATCGTCATCAACGAGCTCGACTACGACAACCCGGGCAGCGACGTGGCGGAGTACGTCGAGCTGCTCAATCCGTCCGGTACCGCGGCGTCCCTGGCGGGCCTCAAGCTCGTGCTCGTCAACGGCGGCACCAGCACGGCGTACAGCACGATCGACCTGTCATCCGCCGGCTCGCTCGCCGCCGGTGAGTACCTCGTGATCGCCGGCGCTGGCGTCACGGTGCCGAGCTCGGCACGTGCGCTGGACCCCGTGTGGACCCAGGACCACATCCAGAACGGTGCGCCCGACGGGGCCGCGCTGATCGATGACGTCGCACGCACCGTGATCGACGCGGTCTCGTACGAGGGTGCGATCACGGCGGCGGTCCTCGCGGGCTTCCCCGCGCCGGTGTCGCTCGTCGAGGGCTCCCCGCTCGCGCCGGCGATCGCGGACTCGAACACCGTGCCGCTGACGCTGTGTCGAAGCCCGAACGGCGCCGACACGAACCAGGCGGCGAGCGACTGGAAGCTCTGCTCCACACCGACGCCGGGCACCGCCAACCTTCCCTGAGGGACGCGAAGGTCGAGCTCGACCGCCGTCGTTACCGCTCGCGCGTGACCTCGCGAGCGGACTTGTCGGCGCGCAGGTGGCGCAGCGTGCCGCGTCCCGCTGCAGCTCCTCGCGCTGCGCGCCGGACCGGTCACGTCGGCGCGGCGCGCGCACGCCAGCAGCGCCATGCCAGCCAGCCGAGCGCGGCGAGGATCCCGATCCAGCCGAGCGTGCGCGTGTAGCCGGCGATCTCGACGTCGCGGTGGAGCGCGCCCCACCGCGTGAAGATGTGCTCGAAGTCGTGCTCGCCGCCGCCGACGAGCGGCAACTCACCCGCGCGCGCATCGGCCATGTAGCGGGCGATGTTGAACAGGTTCTGCGCGGCCCACACGCCGCCGACCGCGACACCATGCGCCTCGCGGCGGAAGAAGAAGATGATCACGACGACGATCGGGAACGTCAGCTGCCCGAGCACGCCGCCGTAGAGCGCCATCGTCTCGCCGAGCACGCCGTAGAACATGTGCCCCGCCTCGTGGAAGGCGAGGTTCGCGGAGTCGAGGATCGGCGTCCAGCCCGGGTCTCCCGAGAGCAGGAGCGCGACGATCACCGCGGCGAATGCACCCACCCCGATCAGGTGATGAGGCTCGATGGGTTCCCAGGGCTCGAGGTGGAGGCGAATGACCCATCCTACCCCGGAGCACGCCATCCGTGCGCGTCGATCACCGAACCGCGGTCCGCGGTGGACGCGACACATCGCATGTGCACTGGACGGCGACGCTGACCTCGACGCGTCGCGCCTTGCCGATCGCGACCTGCGAGCAGGACGGAGCTGGGATCCGGTCTCCTCCGTTGAATCTCAGAGACAACCGGTCGACGTGGGGCGCGAAGGTGTCGGCTGCGCGCAAGGTCATGGCCGATGACGCCCGAGTGTGGGCCCGCGCACGTGGACACAAGGTGTGACCACCGTCGTGGCGGGTGAGCTCAGCGTCGAACGACCGCTCGCGACGCGTTCACGAACCGCGGGGCACACGGTGGGTGGCCGCGTCCGCGAGCTGACTGCCCGCGGCGTCCCTACCCGCTCAAATGCCCACCTGATCGCTCCGGAGACCCGTATCATGGGTCGGATGAAGACTCTCGTCGACCGGCTCGCCTCGTATGCACAGCACCACCGGGACAAGCGCAACATCGCGACTCACTTCGTCGGGATCCCGATGATCATGGCCGGCGCGCAGGCGACGCTCGCGCGCATCGGCATCGGGCCGCTCAACGCGTCGTTTGCGGTGACCGCCGTCGCGACCCGCTACTACAAGGCGATCGACCCGTCGTACGGATCGCTGATGGGGATCGTGCTCGGCGCCACCTCGGCGGTGGGCACCGGGATCGCCGCCCTGCCCTTCCCGATGTGGGCCGGTACGGCCGCGTCGCTCCTCGTCGGGGGCTGGGCGCTGCAGTTCCTCGGGCACTACTTCGAGGGCACCAAGCCCGCCTTCATGGACGACCTGCGTGCCGGGATGGACGGCCCGCTGTACCTGATCGCGGAGATCGCGTTCGCGCTCGGCCTCGCACCCGAGCTCCGCGCGGAGATCGAGCGCCGCGCCGGTCCGACGCGCTGGTGGACGACGGTCGCGACGCCCGACCTCGCGGCGGCGTGAGGCCTTCGCGCTCGTCGTGACGCGCCACGTCGCCGGAGCCCGCGCTCACTCGCGCTGGCTCAGCGTCCGGCGCAGCGTCGCGTCGAGGCCGCGCACGAGCTCCTCGCGCTCCTCCGCCGTCAGGTTCGCCTCGGGGTGCGCCATCAGGTACGTCACCGGCGGCATCATGCCGTTGCGGGTCCGCTCGCCGGCGTAGACCGCGAGGTCATACGGCCGGTTCCACTCGGAGAAGTTGAGGACGCTGCGGCCCGCGTCGACGTCGAGCTGCACCGCCCAGGACAGCGGCGCGACCTTCGCGTAGCCGGGCCACTTCGTGGCGTTGCTGTGGCAATCGAAGCACGCCCGCACCGCGAGCTCGCGCGTGCGCGGCGAGTCCCAGGCCGGCTCCTCGATCGCCGGCGGGTTCGTGTGGCCGCGGCCGTACGGCACCGCCTGGAGCAGCACGAACAACCCGACCATCGGTGCCAGGGCCATCAGCAAGAGCGTGCCGGCTCGTCGTATGCGCTGGTTCATCGTGTCGGTGGGATGCGCCCAACCCCGACCGCTCTCGG
This sequence comes from Myxococcota bacterium, assembly GCA_030857245.1. Classification (GTDB taxonomy): domain Bacteria; phylum Myxococcota_A; class Polyangia; order Haliangiales; family Haliangiaceae; genus JABFXX01. The sequence goes on along the minus strand of JALZOI010000404.1, from coordinate 466 downwards.
TGGCACGTTGCCGCAGCCACCGCCGCGTCGCTCAGCGGTTGTCGCTGCGGCCGAGGGTCGCCTCGAGGCCGCGCACCAGCGCCGCGCGCTCCTCGGGCGTCAGCACGGCTTCGGGGTGCGCCACCAGGTACTTGTACGGCGGCATCATGCCGTTGCGCGTCCGCTCACCCGCATAGACGGCGAGCGGATAGTGGCGGTTCCACTCCGAGAAGTTGATGACGCTGCGCGCGTTGTCGACGTCCTGCTGGACCGCCCACGAGAACGGCGCGAGCTTCGCGTACCACGGCCACTTCGTGTTGTTGCTGTGGCAGTCGAAGCACGCGCGGACGGCGAGCTCGCGGGTGCCCTCTCTGCCAACGTAGCTGAGACACCGGCCTTCCCAAAGATCAGTGTCGAGGGTGGTCGAGGTATGCACGATGATAAATCTGATGGTGAAGCCGACCGAGGTCTCGTCGAAGGCGCGCAG
>JALZOI010001021.1 GCA_030857245.1 Myxococcota bacterium | reverse complement strand
GGACCAGTTCGCTGCGCATCTCGCTTCTCGGGGTTCGCTTCAACTCGCTGCTACGCCGACGCCGACGCGATCACACGACGCGGCGAAGAGGGCCGCGTGAACCGTGCAAATCGGGATCTGCACCCATCGATGATCACCGCGGTCGAGGCGTACCTCGCGCTGCGACGCGCGGCCGGGTACAGCATGCGCGACGCCGATCGCATCCTGCGTAGCTTTGGCCGGTTCGCCCACGCACGTCGCGATCGGTTCGTGAAGGTGGCGACGATCCATGCCTGGGCCAAGCGCGCGCGGTCACCCGAGCGCCGAGAGGCGCTGGTGCGCAAGGCGGCGCTCCTCGCTCGTCACCTGCACGCAGAGGACCCGCGACACGAGGTGCCTTCGTATCGAGTCTTCGCGTCGGATCCTTTTCAGCGGCCCGAGCCGTTCATCTTCTCGCCGGCGCAGATCGTTGCGTTGATGGAGGCCGCCCGCAGGTCCCCGTCCCACGGCGACGCCTACGCGACGTTGATTGGCCTGCTCGCAGCGACCGGCATGCGCGTCTCAGAGGCGCTGTCGTTGGGCGTCGACGACCTAACGCGCGACGGCCTCATCATCCGCGAAACCAAGTGTCACAAGAGCCGGCTCGTTCCGCTCCACCGGAGCGTCGAACGAGAGCTCGTCGCGTTCCTCGGCCGGCGCGGTCGAGTACGCTGTGATCGGATCTTCGTTGGGGTGAAGGGCGAACCCTTGTCCTACGATCGCCTCAAGGTCTGGTACCGAAGGTTCCTGGCAGAGATCGGACTTCACTACAAGCAGACGCCTCGGCCGCGGCTCCATTGCCTGCGGCACACCTTCGCTGTTCGCGCCTTGGAAGCATCCGACGCGACGAGGGTTGCCGAGCACGAGCTCGCGCTCTCGACGTACCTCGGTCATGCGACGGTCGCCAGCACGTACTGGTATCTTGAGGCGACTCCGCCGCTGTTGACGTCGATCGCCGATCGTTGCGCAAGGTTCGCGAGGTCGCGATGACCGCGATCGCCCCCCACGTCTCGGACTTCCTCCGGGTCCGGCTTCCTGTAGAGCGCAACGCAAGCGCACACACGCGGGCGACCTACAGTCACGCCTTCATGCTGCTGTTCGAGTTCGCGGCGCGCCGACTCAAATGCTCGCCATCAGGCCTCAAGCTCGAACAGCTTGACGCGAAGCTCGTCATGGCCTTCCTCGACCATCTTGAGCGCGAACGCAGCAACGGAATTTCGAGCCGCAACGCGCGGCTCGCAGCGATCAAGTCGTTGTTTCGCTACATCGAGCACCGCGTCCCTGCTGCGCTCGATCAGGTTCGCCGCATCCTCGCCATCCCGACCAAACGATCGACGAGCCGGCTCGTCGGCTACCTGACCCGAGAAGAAGCCCAGGCGATCATCAACGCACCGGACTCGACCGCGGTTGGGCTTCGTGATCGCGCGATGCTCCATCTCGCCGTCGCGACCGGCATGCGCGTCTCCGAGCTCGTCGGCACCCAACTCGAAGATCTCGACCTGCATCCACAGCCCGTGATCACCGTGCTCGGCAAAGGACGCCGCGAGCGCCGACTGCCGCTCTGGCGCGAGACCGCGACGGCGCTGAAGCGCTGGCTGCGAGTTCGACCGGACGGGACATCCCGGCACCTGTTCCTGAATGATCGCGGTGGCGCGCTGACGCGCTCCGGCTTTGCCTACGTACTCGACAAGTACGTGGAGGTCGCGGCGAACACCGTCCCCAGCCTCGGCAAGAAGCGAGTGTCGCCCCATGTATTGCGCCACACCTGCGCCATGCTCACTCTCCAGGCGACGCGCGACGTTCGCAAAGTGGCGCTCTGGCTCGGCCACGCGCACCTCACGACAACGGAGGTCTACCTCCGTGCAGATCCCACTGAGCACCTCGATGCTCTCGCGAAGGTCGCCCCCTTCGGACTTCGTCCGGGTCGATTCAAGAACGCAGACAAGCTGATGGCCATGCTGACTGAAGCCCGAACGATCGCGCCGTGAGAACGCCCGACATTATGTGCAGGCGCGCGAAGCGTTCCTCGACGAGATTTACGCCCGGCCTCCGCATAACTATTAACTCCACATAACGAC
>JALZOI010000403.1 GCA_030857245.1 Myxococcota bacterium | reverse complement strand
GCCGAGAGCTTGCGCGCATCCATCAGGAGTTCTCCGTCGTGTTGGGGTGGTCGTCGGTGGCGTCGGTGGATTCGGATACGTTGGCGCGAGCGAGCTCGTCCTTGGGCAGGTACGCGGGCGGCAGACCATTGCGGTCGTAGGCGGCGATCAGCTGACGCAGGAGCGGCGCCATGCCGGTCTTCGTCGGCGCCGCGACCTCGGGATCGCTGCCGGCGACCGGGCCGATCACGCGGCGAAGACCGTCTGCGTTCTTCGCGCGATCGAGCGGGTACATCGGCGCCAGGAGATTTCCCGTGCGGGCATCGACGATGTGCACGCGTCCGAGGTCCCAGCTCGCGTACCGCACCGACAGCCGCTCCATGTGGCGATAGCGCCCCGGCACCTCGAAGCGGACGCCCTCGATGCTCACCGTGCCGTCGCTGCGCCGCTGTGTGCGCATCTCCTCGACGCGAAACGCGTGGCGTAGATCGTCGGCGCTCGGGCTCTCGCGGCCGACGTGCGGCCCGCGGAGAAATCGCTCGGCCGGCGTCTCGCCGATCTCCGAGTGGATCGCGCGGTTGTATTCCATCTCGACCCACGCCTGCGTCGCGTGGTTCAGCGCCTCGAGCGTCAGGTCCGGCACGTTCTCAAGCATCGCGAGCAGCCGACCTTCGACCTGGCCCCAAAACGACTCCTGCTTCCCGTTCTGTTCCGGACACGCCGGCAGCGTGGTCGCGTGCTCGACGCCGAGCCGCGCGAGACCCTCCCGGGTCTCGCCGGCGAGCATCGCGCCGCCGTTGTCGCTGAGCAGCGAGCGAAATAGGCCCCGCTTCTGGATCGCCTGGGACAGCCCGTGGATCAGGTTCTCGGCGTTCTCGACGAGGTACCACTGCAGGTGGCAGCACAGCCGCGACCGATCGTCGAGTACGCCGAGAAGCTCCGGCGCGACCAGTTCGCCCGACGGCAGGACGATCTTGCGCGAGGCCGTGTGGAAGTCGAGGTGCCACAGGCCGTGCACGTACTCGCTCTCGTAGCTGCGGGTCTCGCGCGAATCGAAGATCGCGCGGCCACGCGCATCACTCGCGCGTTCGTGGCCGCGTCGCCTCTTCTTCCGGCGAAACAGCCCGCGCTCCTTCATGAAGCGGCGCACCGTCGTGTAGGACGGCACACGACCGAGCGCGGGCTCGAGCACCGCGAGCGCGGCGAGGTTGTCGGCGTGCAGCTGATAGCTCCAGCTCGGATGCTCGCGGTGCTGCACGATCACTGCCGCGATCAGCACCGAGGACAGCGCCCGGCGCTGCCCCGCGTCCTTGCGGACCCGCCGACGCAGCGCGCCGACCGTGTCGGCGCGGGCCGACCCGCGACGCGCGGCGTGGAGCCAACGCTCGACCGTCGAGAAAGCGAAGCTCACCTGCGCCCCGGTGATCGGGTGCTGCCACGTTCGCGCCGCGAGCGCTTCGAGCGCGGCACGTAGCTCGCCTTGCGCGGGCGGCGCCGCGAGCAGCGCACCCACGATCGCGAAGCGCAGGTTCGCCCACCGTTCGTGTCGTCGGTCCGTGTTCTTCGTCATCCCGTCGTCCTTCCGCGCCGGCATTCGCGCTGCCGAGCTCGGCGACGACCTCTATTCGATCGTGCGCGCGATCAATATCGGCATCCTCTGCGGGCCCCCAATGCCCATCACGAAGCGCTCGCTTCGAGCCAAGGCGTCGTCGAGATTGGTTCAAGCAGACGCAGCAGCGCGATCACGGCCGACCGTTCGTCGTCGACGTCACCGAGTCGCTCGAGCACCGTGAGCGGCAACGCGGCCTCGTCAATCCCCGGCATGAAACGACCACGCAAGCTCCGCCAGAATCGGCTGGTCTGGAACGCCTCGGTCCACCATCGCCGCCAGCGAATCAGCGTCCGCCGGCCAATGCCGAGCAGTACTTCGATCTGTGCCACTCGCTTCTTCGAGGGCCCGTGCTGCATCGCCGCCGCGAGGATCACCATCGCGCCGCTGTAGATCTTCGGCCCGAGAAAGCGCACCGACGGAGGAGTCGCTCGACTTCGGCAGCCCTCCACCGAGCAGCAGAAGCTCAGTCGTCGTCGGTGCTCATCGCCGAGACTGTCCGGACTGCCACGTGGCTTGCGTTGGTAATTCGCCACGTGGAGGAGACCGCCGCATTCGCATCCAGCGGCATGGACCTTCGCCGCGAGATCGAGGTCGAACTTCAGCAGAAGTTCGTAGAGTCTGGAATCCAGGAGCGGGTTGTGGCACAGGGGAGACCTCCCTTCGCTTTCGTCGGTGAAAGGAGAGGAGGTTCTCGTGGGCTTGAATAATCAAGTTTCTCGAGGGCCTCTGCTATGGCCCATCGTCGAGCGTGCTCAGGAACCGAGGGTCGAACCCTCAGGTTCTGCGCTCGTGCTCACCGACGCCGACCGGAACGCTCGTGCTGACGATCAAGACCGGGGCGAGCAGCCGTTATTGGCGTGACCGCAAGCAGCGCAGGCTCGAGACGTTCCTTAACGAGTTCATCGCGCACCTGTACATCGCGGCCGACTGGGTGAAGCAGGACCGGAAGATCAAAGCGGAGGAAGCTCGCCGCGCTGAGGAAGAGGAACGTCGTCGACAGGAAGAATACCGCCGCGAAGCTGAGGAGAAGAAACGCGTCGAGCAGCTGCATGAAGAACTCGAGCGTTGGCGGCTTGCCCGCGACTTGCGCGACTACGCGAGTTCGATCCGGGGCGTCGTCCACGCAGGATCGATGCGGGTCACCGAGGGAGCTCCGCTCCACGAGTTTCTGTCCTTCGTGCTCTCGTACGCTGACAAGGTGGATCCGCTCCGCTCGCTACGTGAAGAGGTCGCGAATAAGGGCCAGACCAGCGGTCGGGATCCCTGAGTTCGGACGTCGTCCGCTGAACGGACAACCTCCGCTACAACGTGAGGGATCGCCACTCCCGTTGGGGTTTCCCAGGGTTACTGAACGGCCGGACAGTGCCGTCATATCGATCGGTTAGCGTCACTTATAGATGAAGGCCGCCACCGAAGAGACCGACCGGACGGACCGGACAGCGGGGGCGATGTTCGTGCCCTCGGAAGAGTGGATCGACGCATTCGAGAAGCAGTCGAACGCGAAGGGGTTCGAGGAGAAGCTGAAGCGCTTTGCGCGCATGCGCGCCAACATGGTCGCGCACGCCGGCAGGCGCGTGGACGAGTTCTACGTGCGCGAGCTGGTGCAGGACGCGATCGACGACACGCTTGAAGGCGTTCTCGCGTGGCATCCCGAGCGCGTCTCGCTCGACAAGCACCTGCTCGACTCGATCAAATCGCGAACGCGCCACGACTATGTGCAGGCGCAGAACTTCCCGCATCACAGCTTCGATGCGGCCAGCGCGTCACCATCGTTGATGGCGGACGTCGAGAGCTCGCTGGCGGCGGAGGGCAGCGCCACGGCGAGCGCGGACGTCAGCTCGGCCGCCGAGCGTGCGGTCACTCAGCTTCGTCACGCTGCTGCGACCGATGCGGACGTGATGCGACTGCTCGACGCGTACATCGCCGAGGCCGTGAAGAAGGTCGACGTGATGCGCGTGTCGGGCCTGACATCGAAGCGTTACGAGGCCGCACGGAAGCGGCTCCATCGACTTGTCCTGCAACTCCCAACCGAGGTACGCGAAGCTGTTCGCGCGTGAGGATCACCATGAACACCCCAGATAACGATAAGAACCTCGAGATCCTCGACGCGATCTACAACGACGCGGCGCTCGTCGAAGCCGAGCACGGCAAGAGCACGGCCGAAGATCAGCAGTGGGCTCGCGGTGTGCGCAGCAAGGTGCATGCTCGCCTTGCAGAGATGCGGCGCAACCTGACACCCGCCGTCGAGCCGCCGAAGAAGGCGAAGCCGATCCGCCCGTCCCTGCTCGCCATGGGGCGCGGTGCACTCCTGGAGCGACTCACGCAGCTCACGACAAAGATGGGAGGCGCGGTCCAGTACGCGCACCGCCACCTTGCCGGGCTCAGCGATGATGATCTACGACGACTGATCGACACCCTGGATCCGACCTCGGCTGACTCGGAGTAGCCCATGCGACATGAGCGAATCCGGGACGCGCAGCGATGCGCGAAGGCCCTCCTGCATCGATTCGGCGTTCGTGCACCGCAGCACGTGCTCGTCGAAGCATTTGCGACGCGGCTTGGCGTCGAGATCATCGAGGCACCGCTCGATGGGGCGACCGCGCAGCTCGTACGCATCGGCACGCGCACGATGATCATCGTTGCCGAGCGCGTGACCGATCCTGCCGCGCGTCGCTTCAGCATCGCGCACGAGCTGGGACATCTCCTGCTCAAACACCCCTCGCGCGATCCGTCAGAGCTGTGCAGACCATACGGGGCAACCTTGTTCAATGCGCATGTGCCCGACTACGAAGCCGAGGCGAACGCCTTCGCCGCCGAGCTGCTGATGCCATCGAAGATGCTGCAGCGCGACTGCGAAGTCTCGCCCGTCGATCTAGAGGTGCCGCGCCGGATCGCGCGTGAGTACAACGTCTCGATCCTCGCGAGCGCGCGTCGCTTCACCGAGCTTGCCAGCGAACGTTGCGCCGCCGTGTTCTCGGAGAACCGCGAGGTAAAGTGGGTGGCGCCGAGCGCCACGTTCTCGCGCGACATCGCGCGCGGCAAGCGGATCGATGCGGCCTCGCTCGCGGCCGATTACTTCACCAAGGGCGCGATCGCGGATGAACCGCAACCTGTCCCGGCGGACGCGTGGTTCGAGACGTCGGCCGAGGTCGACATCGTGGAGCACTCGATCTACTCGCGCGAGCTTGGCACCGTTCTGACCATGCTGTGGGTTCCGGAACGAAGCGCCCCGCGTCTCGGCATGCTCTGAGATAGAAGTACCCAATCGAGTCGCGGGATTCTTCCCGCGGCAACGCGCGCGCCCGCTCCGACGGTGCCGCGTACGTCCTGCGTTCATCGCGCCGGAAAGTCATGACCATCTCCCGGGCGCATCCGGGCACCAAGTCTTGACCATGTGCCGCGACATTCACGGCCAATCCCGCGGGTGGGTACTCGATCGTGTTGTCGCGAGGTTGAGCCGGGATCTTCAACAAAGTGATCGAGACGCGTCTGCGAATGCCGAGTGACCGCCGGTAACAAGCAAGGAGGTCACGAAGCAAATGTCGGATCTAGCGTTCAACGTCAATGGTGAGCCTTTCGAGGCGCCGGCCAACGCGGCCGGGTGGCGCGTCCGCCGTCTGAAGCAGAAGGGTGCGCCGGAAGTCGTCTATGGACGCGATGGCCTGCCGCTCGTGCTGCCAGTCGATGCGGACCTCGATGATCTACGGACCGAGGTCGGCATCGCCGGTCGGTATCGCCTCGATCCTGTGGACGAGAGCCACAAGCCGATCGCGAACTCGTCCGCCGGGTACGTGTTCGTGCACGCGGCGCCGCAGTCGACCGAGTCGACGACCAGTTCGCGACCCGCGACGGACAACATCGCGATCGAGGCGATGCGCATGAATGCCGAGATGGCGCGCACGATCATCGATCGGTTTCCTCAGATGATGGAGGCCGCCGCGACCTTGCTCCGTGCTGCTGACGGAGCGGGACTCCCTGCCCGTCCAGGTATGGCCACGGAAGGCGACGACGACACCGAGACCGACACCGAGCTCGCGCCCGCCGGGTTCGACCTGAACGCGCTCGTCGCCCAGGTCGTCCCGCTCATCGTGATGTCACTCGGCAAAGGGAAGCTGAAGCTGCCGGATCTCGGGTCGGTGCTCGACTGGCGCAAGGCCAGCCCGCAGAAACAGATCACGGACGAGACCAGCAACACGAAGCAGAGCGTGGACGCGAAGTCGGCGGAGACGGCGCTGCTCGCTCCGGCGACGATGGCCCACTTCATCGCGGTCCAGTCCGCGCTCAAGCCCGAGGAGGCTGCGCTCGCTCGCGAGGTAGCCGGCGATCTCGAGCCCGCGGAGCTGCGCTCGTGGTTCGACGAGCTATCCAAGCTCAGCGTGCCCGATGCGGTCGCCAAGATCCGAACTCTGATCGGTAAGGGAGGTGAGTCGTGATCGGTGTCCCGTTCAATGATCTGGGTTGCCTCGGCTCGATCACGGAAGTCGTGGCCGAGCTTGTCACCAACCGCGACGACGTGATCGGCGAGATCGCGAGCAAGCACACGACGACCGAAAGCCTCGCGGCCTGGATCCGCACCCTGCCCCAGCGTGATGACGACGGAGACAAGGACGACGGCCCGAAGGTCGACGAGTGCAAGCCGCCTCAGCGGCTACGCATCCCCGCGGAGGATCCGAACTGTGTCGAGCGCGCCGCGCTCTACCTCGCGGTTGGCGAGATGATCGATCCCAGGCCGGTCCGCCAGCTCGCGACGCTCGACACGCCGATCGGGCTGCATACGTTTCCTGTCGAGAATGGCGCGCCGATCATTCTCGATCCGCGTGTTCCGCAGAACTGCCTCGACTGCGGCGTGGCGGCCTTCAAGGAAGGCCCCGTGACGATCGAGGCGCGGGATGCGATCGAGTGGACGGCGCAGCTGGCGGAGGCTGGCGCGGCGAACGTTCGTAACGGGCCCAGTCGTGTGCGCCGAGCGCGCAACGCGATGATGCAGCTCGTGGACGATGGGACCGCGCCGGCCTCGCCCGAGGTGGTCGAGGCGATTGGATGGCTTCTCGCGCTCGCGGAGAAGGTCGCGCGTCGCTACGGGCCTCGTGCCCTCCGCATCGTGCGGACCACGGCGCAGGCGGTCGCAGACCTCGCCGACGAGGCTGCGGCGCGAGCGCACCGCAACATGCCCTGGCTACTCGCCGCCGCGCAGTTCATCCCGCCGGAGTACCAGTCTGCGCTCGCGAAGATCGGCATGAACGTCGGAGCGACCGTCCTCCGCTCCAAGCTGGCGAGCTACGGCATCGGCGGTGACATGTTCGGCCTCGTCGAAGAAGAGCTGAAC
>JALZOI010001020.1 GCA_030857245.1 Myxococcota bacterium | reverse complement strand
CGCCGGGGTCGAGCCGTGGGACGCCGCGCTGCCGGCGCGCTTCCTCGCCGCCGCGACGCGCGCGGGCTGGGACGACTGGCGCACGCGGCGGTCGCCGCACTTCCTCGCCGATACCTTCGATCCGGACCCGTGGATCGCGCTCGCGCTCGAAGGCGAGCTCGCACCCGACCCCACCTTCGATCGCGTGATCGTCGTGGACGCGCTCCGCGCGATGTGCGTCGCGAGCACGTGCGTCGAGGGTTCGTTCCGCACCCGGACGGCGGCGCCGCGTGGGCCGATCACGCTCGACGCGCACACGCGCCAGGTCAGCGCGCCCGCGCGAGGTGGCCTCGACGGCACGGCCCCGCGCTACTGGATCCCACCCGCCGTCGCCGCGCGGCTCGTGGCCGCGGGATGCGCGCGTGGCGAGATCCGGATCAGCGACGTCGCCGAGATCCCCGCGATCGCGGCGGCGATCTGCGACGGGGCGCCGCCCTGGAGCTGACGACGATCAGGGCGTGCGCGCGGCGGGTCGACGTGGGGTCGCCGTCCGGCATTGGCCCGGTTCGCCCGCCGATCGCCTACACTGGACGAGCGATGGCGCGCGTCTTCCTCGTCAACCCGCCGTCGCCGGAGCCCGTGCGCACGCCGCTGCTCTCGTTCTGTCATCTCGCGGCGGCGCTGCGGGCCGGCGGCCACGACGTCGCGCTGCTCGACGCGTCCGCGCCCAACGCCCCGCACGCGCATGCGGAGATCGCCGAGCGGATCGCGGCCTTCGCCCCGGACCTCGTCGGGCTGCACCTCAAGACGCTGCACGTTCAGCCGGCGTATGCGCTGGCGGCGGCGCTCGCGGATCGCTGGGTGCTCGTCGCGGGCGGGCCCCACGCGACGATCGTCCCCGACGAGCCGCTCGCGCACGGGTTTCGCTGGGTGATCCGCGGTGAGGGCGAGGATGCGATCGTCGAGCTCGCCGACGTCAGCGATGGCAAGCGCGCGGCGACCGACGTCGCCGGGCTGTCATGGATCGAGCGCGGCCTGCCCCGCCACAACCCGACGCGCCCCTTCCTCATGGAGCTCGATCGGCTCGCGCCGCCGTTGTCGGCGCTCGATCTGTTCGATCCGGGCTGGTATGGCGCGGCGCCGCGACCCGGCGGCGTGTTCCCGCCGGCGGGGATCCTGGCGAGTCGCGGCTGCCCGGCCGCGTGCACGTTCTGCTCGAACGACGTCACCGGCCGCAAGTTCCGGTACCGCAGCGCCGGCTCGGTCGCGGCCGAGGTCGCGCTGCTGCGCGAGCAGTACGGGCTCGTCGGGTTCTCGTTCTTCGACGACTCGTTCGCCGTCGGCAAGCGCCGCGTCCGCGAGCTGTGCGATGCGATCGCCGGGCTCGGCGCGCCGGTCTGGTGGACCTGCACGGCGCACCCCGCGCACCTCGATCGCGACGTCGTCGCCGACATGAAGCGCGCCGGCTGTGCGGGCATCGACATCGGCATGGAGAGCGCGGATCCCGGGATGCTCCTGCAGATCGGCAAGGGCGTCACCGTCGAGCGAGTGCTCGACGTGCTCGCGTGGTGTCGCGAGCTCGGCGTCCACACCGTCGTCAACCTGATGTTCGGGTGGCCCGACGAGACCGACGCCGAGCTCGCCGCCACGATCGGCTTCCTCGAGCGCGCCGCGCCGATCGCCGGCGGCTTCAACGCGCGCGGCGTCGTGGTGCCGTATCCCGGCACGCAGGTCTACGAGCGCAACCACGAGCGCTTCGGCTTCACCGGCTGGTGGATCCGCGAGGCGCCGCTCGCCTATCCCGTGTTCCCGACGAGCTGGGACGAGGCGGAGATCCAGCGCGCGTATGCAGAAGATCCCGCGCTCGATCGGAACTTCTTCCAGCACCCGCCGCATCGGGTCGCGCGGATCCGCGAGGCGCTCGCGATGAAGGCCGCGCTGACGATGGAGATCCAGCGCCGCCGGACGGGCCCCACGCCGGACGGGGGCGACGCGCCGCCCCCGAGCCAGCAGGCGATGCCGATCGGCGTGCCGGCCGCCGGCGCCCGCTGATCACGCGCGACCCCCCACCACGGCTCGGTGCGGTCCGCGATGCCGAGGGGGCTCAGCGGTCCCGCAGGTAG
>JALZOI010000039.1 GCA_030857245.1 Myxococcota bacterium | reverse complement strand
CGTCACGATCGCGGAAGCCCGGCTCGCCGGCGCCCGCGGCCGGCTCGGGCAGTTCGACGCCGGCGCGCGCGGTACGGGCGGCGGTCGGCTGTTCCAGGTGCGCGTGCCAGCCGACGGCACGCTCGTCGCGCTCGACGTCGCGTCGGGGCAGGGCGTCGAGGAGGGCCAGGGGCTGTTCACGGTGATCGACCTCGCGCGGGTCTGGCTCGTTGCCAAGGTGTTCGAGGCTGACGTGCCGCGGGTCGAGCACGCGCCGTCCGCCTGGTTCACGATCGATGGCTACGAGCAGCCGTTCACCGTCGATGCCTCGAACGGCAAGCTCGTGACGGTCGGCCGCGTCGTCGACCCGCAGACCCGCACCGTCCCGGTGATCTTCGAGGTCGACAACACGGCGGGCAAGCTGCGGATCGGCAACTTCGCGAGGACCGTGATCGCGACCGGCGCTCCCCGCAAGGCCCTCGCGCTCCCCGACACGGCGATCGTCGAGGATGGCGGTCGCTCCGTCGCCTACGTGATGGTCGAGGGCGAAGCGTTCGAGCGCCGGCCGCTCCGGCTCGGCATCCGCTCGCATGGCTGGACCGAGGTGCTCGAGGGCGTCACGGCCGGCGAGCGGGTCGTCACCCGAGGGGCGTACGAGGTCAAGCTCGCGGCCTCGTCCGGCGCGGTGCCTGCGCACGGCCACGCGCACTGAGGACCTGATGGATCGCATCATCCAGTGGTCGATCGCGAACCGGCTGCTCGTCGTGATCGTCTCCGTGGGCCTGATGGTGTACGGCGCGGTCGTCGCGCTGCGAGCGCCCGTCGACGTGTTCCCGGACCTCACGGCGCCGACCGTCACCATCGTCACCGAAGCCCACGGCCTGGCACCGCAGGAGGTCGAGACGCTCGTCACGCTGCCGATCGAGTCCGCCGTCAACGGCTCGACGGGCGTGCGCCGGGTGCGGTCGTCCTCGGGCATCGGCATCTCGATCGTGTGGGTCGAGTTCGACTGGGGGACCGACATCTACGTCGCCCGCCAGATCGTCAACGAGAAGCTCCAGCTCGTCGCGGCGCAGCTGCCGCCCGACCTCAGCCCGCCCGCGCTCGCGCCGATCTCGTCGATCATGGGCGAGATCCTGTTCATCGCGATCCGCAGCGATCGTCACCCGCCCATGGAGGTCCGCGACACCGCCGACTGGGTGCTGCGGCGCCGCCTGCTCGCGCTGCCCGGCATCGCCCAGGTCGTGCCGATCGGCGGAGGCGTCCGCCAGTACCAGGTGCGCGTGGACCCCGACCTCCTGCGGTCGTTCGCCGTCACGCTCGCGGGCGTCGAGCAGGCGCTGCGCGAGTCGAACGCGAACTCGACCGGCGGCTTCTTCGTACGCGGGGGCCAGGAGTCGCTGATCCGTGGCGTCGGACGGATCACGTCGCGCGCCGACATCGAGCAGGCCGTGATCGAGGTCCGCGACGGCTCGCCGATCGTCGTCGGGCAGGTCGCGAAGGTCGAGATCGGTCCGGGCGTCCAGCGCGGCGAGGGCTCGTCGAACGGCAAGCCCGCCGTGGTGATCGCGATCCAGAAGCAGCCCGGCGCGAACACGCTCGAGCTGACCGCCCGCATCGATCGCGAGCTCGCGGCCATCCAGCAGACGCTGCCCGCGGGGATGCAGATCGAGCGCAACAAGGTCCGCCAGGCCGACTTCATCGAGACCGCGGTCGGCAACGTCGCGGTGTCGCTCCGCGATGGCGCGATCCTCGTCGCGATCATCTTGTTCCTCTTCCTCTTCGATCTCCGCACGACGCTGATCTCGCTGGTCTCAATCCCGCTGTCGCTGCTCGTCGCGATCATCGTCCTCGACTGGCGCGGCGTCACGATCAACACGATGACCCTCGGTGGCCTGACCATCGCGATCGGGTCGCTGGTCGATGACGCGATCATCGACGTCGAGAACGTGTTCCGCCGGCTGCGCGAGAACCGCGCGCTGCCCGAAGCGGCGCGGCGCCCGGCCGCCGACGTGATCTTCCAGGCGTCGCGCGAGATCCGCGGCTCGATCGTGTTCGCGACGCTCATCGTCATGCTCGTGTTCGTCCCGCTGTTCTTCCTGTCGGGCGTCGAGGGCCGGCTGCTCGCGCCGCTGGGCTACGCCTACCTCGTCGCGATCTTCGCCTCGCTCGTCGTCGCGATGACGGTGACCCCGGCGCTGTGCGCGTACGTGCTGCCGCGCGCCAAGGCGCTGGCCCACGGCGACTCGTTCGTCGTCCGTCACCTCAAGCGCGCGTACCAGCCGCTGCTGATCCGCTCGATCGCGCATCCCCGGCTCGTCGGCGTCGCGGCGGTCGCGCTGCTCGCCGGCGCGATCGCGCTGGTCCCCTTCCTCGGGCGCACGTTCCTGCCGGAGTTCAACGAGGGCGCGCTCACGGTCAGCGCGGTCACGCTGCCCGGCACGTCGCTGCAGGAGTCCGACCGCCTGGGCCGCCGGGTCGAGGAGATCCTGCTCGAGTTCCCCGAGGTGGTGTCGACCGCGCGGCGCACCGGACGCGCCGAGCTCGACGAGCACGCCCAGGACGTCAGCGCCGCGGAGATCGACGTGCGGCTGCGCGCCGGCACGCGCTCCAAGGCGGCGTTCCTGGCCGAGCTGCGCGAGCGGCTGACCGCCGTCCCGGGCGTGGCGTGCACGATCGGCGGCCCGATCGCGCATCGCATCGATCACATGCTCTCGGGCACCCGCGCGAGCATCGCCATCAAGGTGTTCGGCGATGACCTCACGCAGCTGCGGATCTCCGCGGGTGCGATCCAGACCGCGATGGCGACCGTCACGGGCGTGGTCGATCTCGCCATCGAACAGCAGGTCGACATCCCGCAGCTCACCATCAAGTTCGATCGCGAGGCGATCGCCCGCTATGGGCTGCGTGCGGGCGCTCTCGCCGAGACGATCGAGACCGCGTACGCCGGCACCAAGGTCACCCAGGTCCTCGAGCAGCAGCGGACGTACGACGTCGTCGTGCGCTATCGCGACGACACGCGCGCCGATCTCGACGCGATCCACAACACCGTCGTCGATACGCCGTCGGGCGCGAAGATCCCCCTGCGGATGCTCGCCACGATCCGTGACGACGTCGGCCCGAACACGATCTCCCGCGAGGACGTGCAGCGCAAGATCGTGGTGTCCGCCAACACGAGCGGCCGTGACCTCGGCGGGGTGATCGCCGACATCCGCGCCGTGGTCCAGCGCGACGTCCGGCTGCCGCCTGGATACTACGTGGTCTACGGCGGTCAGTTCGAGAGCGAACGCTCGGCGTCCCGCACGATCGCCTTCCTCGGGATCTTCGTCGTCGCCGGCATCTTCCTGCTGCTGTTCCTGGCGTTCGGATCGGCGCGCAACGCGCTGCTCATCATGGTCAACCTGCCGCTCGCGCTGATCGGCGGCGTCGGCGCGGTGTTCTTCGGCAGCGGCGTGCTGAGCATCGCGTCGCTGGTCGGCTTCATCACGCTCTTCGGGATCGCGACCCGCAACGGGATCATGATGGTGTCGCACTACGAGCACCTGCGGACGCACGAGGGGGCCTCGCTCGCGGAGGCCGTGCTGCGCGGCTCGCTGGAGCGCCTGTCACCGGTGCTGATGACGGCGCTGTCCGCCGGGCTCGCGCTGATCCCGCTCGTGATCGCCGGCGGCGAGACCGGCAACGAGCTGCAAGCGCCGATGGGCGTGGTCATCCTCGGTGGGCTGCTCTCGGCCACCGCCCTCAACATGCTCGTGGTGCCGGCGCTCTACGCCCGGTTCGCGCGCGAGCGCTAGCCTCCGCGCGCGTACCCTGCGCGACCCGGGCGAGTCGTGTCGCCGCGATCACCGCCGGGACGTGCGGTTCGAGCCCTGCTCGCCCTGCAGCCGGCGCGCTTCGTCGAGGTGCTTGACCAGCTGCTGGCGCGTCCGCGTGAGGTGCGTCTTGAGCGCCTCGTTCTGCGCCGCCTGGATCTGCTGATCGACCAGCTGGATCGCGTCGGTGTGGCCCTTCACCATGTGATCGAGGAACGCGCGCTCGAAGGCCTGGCCATCGAGCGCGACGACCTTCGCGAGGCCGCTCGCGTCCTTCTCGTGGAGTTGCTCGACGGCCTTGGTCTTGACCGGGCGCACGCCGAGCTTCTGCCCGAGCTGCGTGGTGTCGAGCACGTTCTTGCCGTGGTGCTGATGCAGCATGTCCGCGAACGCCATCACGGGCTGGCTGACCTTCTTCTCGCGCGCGATCATCGCTGCCCTGACCTCGTCCTGGTCATGCGTGATCAGCATCGCCAGGATCTCGGCATCGCCGCCTTGCATGTCGGCTTTGCCGCCCGCGGTGCCTGCGGCGCCCGCGCCCGCATGGTCGGCCGTCCCCGCGGCGCTCGCCTCGGCGCGCTTCGGAGCGCCGGGCAACGTCGGCGCCTCGATCTCCGCGGCCGCCGTCGCCGTGTGGGGCTTGAACTGCAGGGTCGTCGTATAGGCGGGGTTCTTGCCGAGCGTGCGCTGCATGACGAGCTGACCGAATTGCTTGCGCGCATCGGCCACCGTCCGCTTGCCGGTGACGATGTCGTTGGCCAGGTTCAGCGTGAGCACGTTGTTGCTCTCGAGATCACAGCGCGCCGAGAGCTCGCCGCCCACGCGATAGATCGTGATGCTCGCGTCGAACGCGTGGACATCGTCGGCCTTGTCCGCGGGAACCTTGTAGTTGATCGTGTGCTGGAGATAGTCCATGTGCGGCAGCGGGAAGTCGTGCGGCAGCTGCTTGCGGGTCAGCATGATCCGCTGGTAGGGCCCGACGTCGTTCCAGATCATCCGCTCCGAGGTCACCTCGTGCGGCGGTCCGTACTTGGACATCGTCTCCTGACCGGCGAGCTGCGGGCCCGCGGGCCAGCCTGCGAGCACCTTGCTCACCTGGTCCCGATTCATCGTGCGCCCGGCGCTCGGCGGCCGGGCGTCGGGGCTCTGCGCGCGAGCGTCGGGGCTCTGCGGCCTGGGGGCTTTGTCATCCGCCACACCAGTCGCACTCAGGACGGTCACCGCGCCGACGAGCAGGCCGGTCGCGACGACATCGAAGCGTTGGATCTTCATGTTTCAGCTCCACGGGTAGGGGGTCATTCGGACTCGGTCCTCTTCGCAGGGACCCTTCGACCCACCAAGGAGCAACGCACATGCCCAGCACGCCGGAACCTCAGGTGGGCGTGCCGGCGATCGCCGCGAGCAGCGCCGTGAGGTCGACGGGCTTGACCAGGTGGAGGTCGAAGCCGGCGGCGAGGGCCCGCGCGCGATCGCCTTCCTGGCCGTACCCGGTGACCGCGACGAGCCGACACGGCGGCGTCGCCCCGCGCTCGCGGAGCTTCACCGCGAGCTCGTAGCCGTCCATCACCGGCAGGCCGATGTCGAGGATGGCGACCTCCGGCGCGAACACCGGGAACATGTCGAGCGCGTCGTGCGCGTCGTGCGCGATCGCCACCTCGTGGCCGAGGTCGCCCAGGAGCTCAGCGAGCAGGCTCGCCGCGTCGACGTTATCGTCGACGACGAGGATCCGGCGCGGCGGGCTGCTGCCGGGCGCTGCCGGGGCAGGCGCGCGCGCGGCCGCGGGCATGTCGGCGACCGGGAGCCGCACCACGAACTGACTGCCCTGGCCTTCGCCGGCGCTCGCGGCGGTGACGCTGCCGCCGTGGAGCGCCACCAGGTTCTCGACGAGGGTGAGGCCGATGCCGAGCCCGCCCTGCGCGCGGTCGGAGCTGCGCCGCCCCTGCACGAAGCCCTTGAAGATGTGAGGCAGCAGCTCCGGCGCGATGCCGATCCCGTTGTCGACGACGGAGATCTCGATCCAGTGCCCGTCGCGCCGCGCGCGCAGGCTGATCGCGCCACCGGGGGCGGTGTACCGCGCGGCGTTGGTGAGCAAGTTCGCGACGACCTGCGCGAGCCGCACCGGATCCCCCCACCAGCGGATCGGCTCGCGCGGCACGTCGACCGTGAACCGGTGCTCGCGGTCCTCGAGGTCGCCCGCCATCTCGATCGCCTTCGTGATCACGTCGCCGAGCTCGACGAGCTCCTTCTTGAGCTCGACCTTGCCTCGGGTGATCTTCGAGACGTCGAGGAGATCATCGACGAGCCGGGTCAGGTGCTCGACCTGGCGCTCGAGGATCTTGTGCTCCGGGCTCGGCGTGCTGCTCTCGCGCGCCTTGAGCAGGTGCAGCGCCGTCACGATCGGCGCGAGCGGATTGCGCAGCTCGTGCCCCAGCATCGCGAGGAACTCGTCCTTCGCACGACTCGCCTGCTCGAGCTCGCGGACCAGGTCGGTCCGCTCGTCGTGCGCCTCCTGCAGCCGCGCGAGGGCCGCGACCTGTTCCTGACGCGCGCGCACGCCCTCGGTGATGTCGACGGCGATGGCCATCATGCCGAAGACCGCTCCGGTCACGTCGCGGATCGGCTGGAGGTTGAACTTGAAGTAGCGGTCCTGGGGCGTCCCGCTGCCGGAGCAATCGACGCGGATCAGCATCTCGTTCGAGACGAACGGCGTGCCGCGCTGGAAGACTTCGTCGAGGATCGCCGGCAGGGCGGAGTCCGCGAGCTCGGGGAACGCCTCGAGGTAGGTCTTGCCGACGACCGAGCGCCCGACCATCTCGACGTACAGCTCGTTCGCGAGCTCGAACCGATGTGCCGGTCCCGTCAGCAGCGCGGTCGCGACCGGCGCCTGCAGCAGCAGATCGCGGCGCTCGGCCTCGATCGCCGCCCGCGCGGCGAACGCCTCGCTGCGGCTCTGCGCGAGCGTGACGTACTCGACGAGCTGCACCAGGAAGTCGCGGTACGCTGCGTCGAAGCTGAGCTGCGAGCTGATGCCGAACACGTGGGTGCCGCGCCCCGCCACCGGGACCGCGAACACCTCACGCACCGGTTCGGGCCACGGGCCGGCGGTCAGCGGTGGGTCGAGCGGCAGCCGCGCCGGCGCCGTGAGCGTCGTCAGCTGCGCTGCGATCGAGCGAACCCTGTCGAGGTCCTCCTCGCGAACCCCGATGACCTGCGTCATCGTCGTCGCGGTCGCATCGTAGGCCGCGGCGAACGGGATGTCGGCGCCGGCGCTGGCGAAGCTCGCGAAGGCGCTCTCCAGCAGGGCCTCGGGTTCGTCGATCATCGTCGCCCGCTCGGCGACCCGGCCGAACAGCCGCTGGCGGCGCTCCGACAGCACGCGTGACGTCGTCTCCGTGCAGACCACGAGACACCCCGCGACCCGGCGGCCCGCATCGAAGATCGGCGAGTAGCCGTAGGTCCAGTAGACCTCCTCGATGCGTTCGTTGCGATGGATCGGCACGAGCGCGTCCTCGTGCCAGGTCGACGTGCCGCTCGTCATCACGCCCGCGATCTGCGGACCGATGATCGGCCAGATCTCCGGCCAGCACTCCGCACCGCGCTGGCCGAGCGCGCGCGGATGCTTGCCGCGCCCGAAGCTCGGCACGTAGGCGTCGTTGTAGAACTGGATCAGCTCGGGCCCCCACCACAAGAACATCGGCTGCTGCGAGCCCAGGAGCGTCTCGACGGTCGTGACGAGGCTGCCCGGCCACGCGGCGATCGCACCGAGGGGCGTCGCTGCCCAGTCGAGAGCCCGGATCAGCTCGCCCATCGCGCCGTTGCCCGCCGGGAGCACCGTGGCGCGGTACGGATCCAGCGGCTTCCCGGACATCGCGGGCGACTGTAGGACGGCCGTGGCGCGGCGGCCAAGGCAGCGGGCGTGAGACGGGACGGAGACTCACTCGCTCGCTGGTGGGTCGCGGGCCGGCGGCGGTGGTGGTCGCGCGCGGACCGCTCGCAGCGGGACCGGCGCCGCGGGCGTACCGCCGCCCTTGCCGCGGGTGACGCGCTGGGCGGGATAGATGCTGCGCTGCCCCGTCATCAGGTAGGCGAGCACGCAGACGATGACGACGTGCGGCAGGACGGCGGCACCGAGCAACTCGACCGCCATGACCGACAGCGCCAGCGGCGTGTTCGACGCGATCGCGAACGCGGCGGCCATGCCGACGCCGGCGCCGAGCTCGCGGGGGATGCCGAGCACGGGGGCGAGCACGCTGCCGAGCGCCGCGCCGATGAAGAACAGCGGCGTGACCTCCCCGCCGATGAAGCCCGCGGCGAGCGTGATCGCCGTGAACCCGAGCTTCGCCGCGAAGGCCCACTCCACGACGCCGGGCTCGCGGAACGCCTGCACGATCGTCGGGATGCCGAGGCCGAGGTACGCACTCGTGCCGAGCAGCTGCCAGAGCACCACGATGATCGCGCCGCCGATCGCCATCCGGAGCGCGAGGGTGGGGATGTGCCGCTCGGCCTGGCGGCGCAGGAACTGCGTGAGCTCGATGAAGACCACGATGACCAGCGCGAGCACCGCGGCGAAGGCGAGCCACGCGAGGCACAGGCTCGGCGTCAGCGGCGCGTGCAGGACTGCCGGGTAAGGCGTGTGCCCGATGCCCAGGGCGCGCGTCGTCAGATCGCCGACGATCGCGGCGACGAGCGCGGGGACGAACGCGTCAGACCGGATGCGGCCGAGGACGACGACCTCGAGGCCGAACACGGTCCCGGCGATCGGCGTGCCGAACACGGCGCCGAAGCCACCGGCCACGCCGGCGACGATCAGCTGCTGCCGGAGCCTACCGGCGAGCCGGCACCGATGAGCGACGTGGTCCGCGATGATCGCGCCCATTTGCACGGCTGTACCTTCGCGGCCGGCGCTGCCGCCGAACAGGTGCGTCACGACCGTGCCGGCCAGCACCATGGGGAACATCCGCAACGGGATCGCCGGGCCACCGTCGTGGATCGTGTCGATGACGAGGTTGGTGCCGCCCCAGATCGACGCGCCGAACCGTGCGTAGAGCGCGCCGAGCGCGAGGCCGGCGAGCGGCAGGCCGAAGACGATCCACTCGTGGTGCTGGCGGGTGCTCGTGGCGGCGTCGAGCAGCGCGAGGAACAGCGCCGAGGCCGCACCGCAGCCGACCCCCACGACCGCGCCGAGCCCGAGCCACTGCGCGAGGGTCACGAGCGCGCGGCGCGCCGTCACGCGAGCCCCGTGCGAGCGACCGCTCCACGCTCATGGCGTGGTCGGCGTGCCGGTGGCCTCGCGACGGAGCTGGGCCAGGTGCGCCGCATCGTGCCAGCGTACTCGCGGCGCCACGCGCGTGGGGCGACGAGGTGATCTCTCGGGTCGCGATCGGCGGCTCCGGGTCAGCGGTCCGACCGGCTCGAGCTCGGCTGCAGCACGGCGAGCGCGCGCGCGAGCGCCGCGCGCGATTCCTCCTGCGACTGGTGAAGCCGGGCGGCGACATCGCCGCGCATCGCCGCGAGCTGCGCCTGCAGCTCGCGCATGCGGCGGCGACACTCGTCGAGTCGCTCGTTGCGTTCGCTCCACAGCTCGGCGCGGAGTGCGTGGAGGGTATCGAGCCGGTGCCTGAGGACGTCCTGCACGTACGTAATCTGGAACGCCAGCCGGCCGCTGGGAAGGCAGGAACGTCAGGTGTCATGCGGGGGGCGTTGGTATCGGCGCCTCCCGAGCCAGGGCCGCTGCCCGCGCAGCCGCTGCGCGTCCGCCGGCGCGCGCGGTCGCTCGTACGTGCGATCGGGCGAGGAAGTTCCCTGACAGGTCCGGCACCTCGAGTGCACTCGCTACCGATCATGGGAAACGTTGTTACGACCCGACTCGCGCGCGCCGACGACGGCGCCGAGATCGCGCGGCTGCTGCACCTCGAGGACGTGCGAGGCTTCTCGCTGTCATCGCTGGGGAATCACCTGGTCATCGTGGCGGACGCGCCCGGGGGAGGGCTCGCGGGCGTCGTCATGGTCCGCCTGGACCCGCCGAACCTCCACCCACGGCTGCTCGCGGTCGCGAGCGAGTACGTGGGCACCGCGATGGACGAGCGGCTCGCCGCGACGGCTCGCACGATGGCGGCACGCTACGGCTGCTCGACGACCACCGACGTTCAGCACGCCGCGTAGGCCCTCCGGCGGCACGGGAGCACGCTTCACCGCCGCGCGATCTCCGGACCATCAAGGGCGGAGCCGCGCAGGGGGGCAGGGCGCTCGACGCTCGACGCTGCGGAGCAGTTCGCCTGGGAGTACGCGGCGACGACGAGCCGTTCACGTCTTGAGCTTGTAGCCGGTGCGGAACACCCAGCCCACCGCGATCAGGCAGACGACGAGGAAGCCCACCGTCATGCCGAGGCTGATCCACACGTTGACGTCCGACGTCCCGTAGAAGCTCCAGCGGAAGCCCGAGATCAGGTAGACCACCGGGTTCGCGAGCGTGATCTTCTGCCACAGCGGCGGCAGCATGTTGATCGAGTAGAACGCGCCGCCGAGGAACGTCAGCGGCGTGACGATCATCAGCGGGATGGCCTGCAGCTTCTGGAAGCTATCGGCCCACAGGCCGATGATGAAGCCGAACAAGCTGAACGTGACGGCGGTGAGGACGAGGAAGCCGACCATCCACACCGGATGCAGGATCTCGTATGGCACGAACACGCGTGCGGTGACGAGGATCAGCGTGCCGAGCATGATCGACTTGGTCGCCGCCGCACCGACGTACCCGATCACGACCTCCACCGGTGACACCGGCGCGGAGAGCAGCTCGTAGATCGTGCCGGACCATTTCGGCAAGTAGATGCCGAACGAAGCATTCGAGATGCTCTCACTGAGCAGCGACAGCATCACGAGGCCGGGCACGATGAACGCCCCGTAGCTGACGCCGCCGACCTCGCCCATGCGCGAGCCGATCGCCGAGCCGAAGACGACGAAGTAGAGCGAGGTCGAGAGGACCGGCGCCGCGATGCTCTGCACGATCGTGCGGAACGTGCGAGCCATCTCGAAGCGATAGATCGCGGCGATCGCGTGCGTGTTCATGACTGCGCCTTGACGAGGCTGACGAAGATGTCCTCGAGCGAGCTCTCGCTCGAGTGCAGATCCTTGAAGTCGATGCCGTGCTCGCCGAGCCGCCGCAGGACGTCGGCGATTCCGGTCTGCTCGCGGGTGACGTCGAACGTGTACGTCAGCGCGCTGTGATCGGCGGCCAGCTCGAGCGGGAGGTCGGCCAGCGCGTCGGGGATCCGCTCCAGCGGCGCCTGCAGCTGGAGCGTCAGCTGGCGCTTGCCGAGCTGCTGCATCAGCGACGCCTTGTCCTCGACGAGGACGAGCTCGCCCTTGTTGATCACGCCGATCCGGTCTGCCATCTCCTCGGCTTCCTCGATGTAGTGCGTGGTCAGGATGATCGTCACTCCGCTCTCGCGCAGCTCGCGCACCATGCGCCACATCTCGTGGCGGAGCTCGACATCGACGCCGGCGGTTGGCTCGTCGAGGAACAGCACCTGCGGCTCGTGCGACAACGCCTTCGCGATCAGCACGCGCCGCTTCATGCCGCCCGACAGCGTCATGATCTTCGAGTCCTTCTTCTCCCACAGCGACAGCGAGCGCAGCACCTTCTCGATGTGCGCCGGGTTCCGCGGCTTGCCGAACAGGCCGCGGCTGAAGGTCACGGTCGACAGCACGGTCTCGAAGGCGTCGGTCGAGAGCTCCTGCGGGACCAGCCCGATCATCGCGCGGGCGGCGCGATAGTCGCGGACGATGTCGTGGCCGTCGACGACCACCGTGCCCTCCGTCGGCGTCACGATGCCGCAGATGATGCCGATCAGCGTCGTCTTGCCGGCGCCGTTGGGCCCGAGCAAGGCGAGGATCTCACCGCGATGGATCGTGAGGTCGACGCGCTTGAGCGCCTGGAGCCCGCTCGCGTAGGTCTTGCTCAGTCCGGAGATCGTCACGATCGGCGGAGCCGACGCGGCGTGGCCTCGGGAGCGCGTGGAAGCCACCATGCCCCACTTGTGCCCTCGACCGCGGTCGTTTCAAAGGCTCCGCGCGCGCGTATTTCGGCGGGATCACCCGGATGATCTGGCAGGTCCCGCGCCAGCGGGCGCGACGACCGCTCGCGGCGGGACGCTGAAGAAGAACGTGCTGCCGGTTCCCACCGTGCTCTCGACCCAGATCCGACCGCCGTGGGCCTCGACGATCGACTTCGCGATGAACAGGCCGAGCCCGAGGCCGCGGCGGTCGTTGCGGTTGGTCTGGTAGAATCGGTCGAAGATCCGGTCGAGCTGATCCGCGGGGACCCCAGCGCCGGTGTCCTTGACGACGAAGCAGACGTCGTCGCCGCGCCCGGTGACGCCGAGCATGACGTGGCCGCCCTTCGCCGTGAACTTGAGCGCGTTGCCGACGAGGTTGGTCAGGACCTGGAGGATCCGCTCGTAGTCGAACTCCACGAACGTGGCGCCCTGACCGATCTCGCACGTCAGCTCGACACCCTTGATCGCGGCTGCCGGCTGGAAGGCCTCGAAGGCATCGCGTACGAGGTCCGCGGCATCGCGGTGCTCGGTGATGACCGACAGCCGCCCCGCCTCGATGCTGGCGGCGTCGACGAGGTCGCCGACCAGCCGGGTCATCTGCGCGGCGAACGACTGGATGCGCTCGGCGTGGCGCGCGACGGTCCCCGCCGGGTCACGCGCTTCCGGTGACCTGCCAAGCATGTCCGCGCTCAACGCGATCCCGCCGAGCAGCGAGCGCAGGTCGTGACTCACCATCGCGAGCACGTTCTCGCGGGACGACACGGCCGCGTCGGCGTACGTGCGCTCGATCTGCAGGCGCAGATCGGTATCCTGGCGCTCGCGCGCGAGCAGGCTGGCCAGCGCGAGCTGCCGCTTGACGCGCTCCTTCTGGATCACCGCATCCGCACCGCCGCGCTCGGCGGTCAACG
This sequence comes from Myxococcota bacterium, assembly GCA_030857245.1. Lineage (GTDB taxonomy): Bacteria > Myxococcota_A > Polyangia > Haliangiales > Haliangiaceae > JABFXX01. The sequence goes on along the minus strand of JALZOI010000039.1, from coordinate 9,066 downwards.
CAGCGTCCTCGCGGTCACGCTCCTCGTCGAGGCTCTCGGCATCCAGGCCCCGGGCGGCCAGCTTCGCATCCTCGCGCTCGCGGGCGTCGCTCAGCACCTCGTCGGCGCGGTCCCGGGCCTCGGCGACGACCTCGTCCGCCTCGTCCTTGATCACGCCGAGCTTGCCCTCGAGGTGGGCATCGGTCTTGCGACGCTCCGCACGGAGGCTCTCGTCCGTCGTGAGCCGGACGGGCGGTGCGGGCTTCGGAGGTTCGGCCATGAAGCCACCACCATACCTCGTGCGGCCCCGACGGTGCGTCGGCTCGCCGCCTATGCAGCGCGCTCGCCACCGTCGGTCGCGAGGAAGCGCTCCGGGCACTCGCGCAACGCGACCACCGCGAGCGCGTTGGGCTCTCGTGCGGCGGCGAGGGCCTCGAGCCGCGCCTTGCGCGCGGTCAGCACGGCGATCTCCGCGCCGCGAACAACCCGTTGAACAGCACTAGGACGAGCAGGATCAACAGCTCTGTACCCATCGTCCTGCGCGGTGGACCATGCGCGACCGTGACCCGCAGCGACCGCCGCTGCGTGCTGCGTGACCGCGGGCTGCGAGGACGCCCGCGTGCGCCACTGAGCATGACCGCGTCGCGGGCGCTTGAGTCAGTTGCCGGACGTGATCGGCAGCACCACCGTGAACGTCGCCCCGGCGCCGGGCGCGCTCTCCACGTTGATCGTGCCGCCATGCGCCTCGACGAGCTGGGTGGTGATCCACAGGCCGAGGCCCAGGCCGCCGAAGTTGCGGGCCGAGACCGCCCGCTCGAACCGCTGGAAGATCCGCGGCTGGTCGGCCACCGCGATCCCGATCCCCTGGTCGGTGACGACGAGCTTCGCGCCGCTGGGATGCCGCTCGAGCCGCACCTCGACGGGCGTCCCCTTGCCGTACTTCGCGGCGTTCCCGAACAGGTTCGTGAGGATCTGCTCCACGCGCGCCTTGTCCCACCAGCCGCGGACCTCCGCGACCTGCACGTCGAGCGGGGCGCGGGCGCGCTCGAAGTCCTCTCGCATGCGCTCGGCGCAGTCGGTGACCAGCGCGCCGAGGTCGAGCTCCTCGCGGTCGAGCTCCAGTCGCCCCGCCGAGATCCGGGAGACGTCGAGCAGGTCCTCGACCAGCCGGCTCAGCCGCTCGCTCTGCGACTTGAGCTTGCGACCGCGCTCGCGCACCTTCTCGGTCGGCGTACCCTCGCGCGTATTGATCAGCGCCTCGTGGAGCAAGGTCAGCGACGCCAGCGGCGTCCGCAGCTCGTGGCCCGCGATCAGCATGAACTCGTCACGCGCGCGGATCGCCTGACGGGCTTCGTCGTACAGCGCGGCGTTGCCGATCGCGGCGCCGGCCCGATCCGCGAGCTGCTCCGCCATCAGCAGATCCGCGTCGCCGTAGCGACGGTCGTTGGTGGTCACGAACGTGATCGCGCCGACCAGCCGGCCCCGGTCCTTGATCGCCACGACCATCGCGGACCGCAGCCCGAGCTCACGCGAGATCCGGAGGTGTTCCTCGTCGCGCGCACCCGCGACGAGCATCGCGTCGGTGACGGTCGCATGCAGCTCCGAACGGCCGGTGCGTAGCACGTTCGGGACGCCCGCCGTGGCGTTCGGATCGTGGGGGTAGCGGAGCCGGATCTCGCGCGCGAGCGCGACCTTCGCGGGATCGATGTGCGCGACGGCGACCTGCGTGGAGGGCCCGTCCCCGCGAACGAGGTCGATGCCGCACCAGTCGGCGATCGTAGGGACGGCGAGGGCGGCGACGTTGCGCAGCGTCTCGTCGGTATCGAGGGAGCTGCCGAGCACCTGGCTCGCGCGCAGCAGGAAGGCCGCCCGCTCCTGGGCGACCTCGGCGGCCTGCCGCGCGGCGATCTCGACCTCGTAGAGCCGCGCGCGCTCGAAGCCCTGCGCGCAGTGCAGGGCGAGGATGGTGAGATACGTCCGCTCGTCCTCTTGAAACGGGCGCTCCACCTCGAAGGTGAGGGCGAGCACTCCGAGCACGCGACCATCGAGCACGAGCGGCAGCGCCGCGATCGAGTAGGTCGGCGCGGCGACCGCGCGGGTCCGCGCCGCCGCCGCGCTGTAGCGCGCCTCGTACTCCGCGCGGGACGAGATCCAGATCGGTTCGCCACCGAGCGCCGCCTCGGTCACCACGGAACCCGGCTGCAACGGCATCGACTCCACGACGCGCAACGCCGGGTCGGGGTAGTTGCGGGCGCGGAGCAGCTCGAGGCGGTGGGCCGCGTGATCGACGCGCCACAGAGCGCCGGTCGACGCGCCGAGCGCCGTCGTGCCCTCGTCGACGACGACCTCGGCGACGCCCGCAGCGTGCAGCGCGGTCGACAGGTGCGCCGTCAGCCGGTGCAGGCGCGCGGTGCGGTCCACGAGCAGCGCGAGTCGCTCCGCAGCGCTGCCCGCCTCGTCATCGCTCATGGCGCTCTACTCTGGACGACCCGGTCGCCGCGCACAATACATGGCCGCGCGAGCGCGGAACTTACTCCGCCGTACCTTGGATCCGGCACCTGGTTCGGCCTATGGTGCCAGCACCATCCATGGCCACCTGTGTCCTGGTCGTCGACGACGACGACGTGCTGCGTGATGCCGTCGCGGACGCCCTCGAGGACGCGGGCTACCCTGTCGAGCGTGCGGAGAACGGCCGCGAGGCGCTGGTCAAGATGCGCCGGGGCGCGCCGTGCATCGTGCTGCTCGACCTGATGATGCCCGTGATGGACGGCTGGGAGGTCGTCACCGAGATGGACCGCGATCCGCAGCTCGCCGGCGTGCCGGTCTGCGTGGTCAGCGCCCAGGATCGGATCGCCCCGCCGCGCAACGTCGGCGTGCTCCGCAAGCCCGCGTCGCTCGCCGCACTGCTGACCGCCGTCGAGGCGCACTGCGGCAAGCCGCCCACGGCATAGGAGCGTCGCGAACCGGCGGTCGTGGACGAGCACGTGCCACGAACCACGTGTTCACGGCGGCGAGCGGAGCTGCCCCGACACTCGCCGGACGTCCTCCGTCGACCGCCGACGGATGGCGTCGCGCGAGTGTCTCGCAGTGCGCGAGCGCTCGAGCTAGCGGGGAAAACTGCCACGCATCGGTTCTTGATCAACGGTGCTAGGGTCCGCCGCACGTGAGCGAACGAGATCGCAAACCCAGCGCCACGCGGCCGCCCCCGCCGTCCGGGCCGTACGTGTCGCGCACGCCGACGCCGCGCGATCCGCGGGATCCGCTGCCGTCGCGGACGACGACGTCCCGCGATCCGGTGGTGCCGCGGACGGTGACGCCGCAGCACGCGCAGCCCTCGCAGCATCCGATCGGCACCCCGCATGGCGGGCTGTCGCCGAACGCTGGCACCCTCGCCGTCGCTGCGTGGCTGCGCGACCGCGGGCTCTACGCACCAATCCATGACCGCTGGCGGGTGCAGATCGCACTCGAGGTCAACGACCGGCCGGCGTCGTTCATGTTCGCATCGACCAAGTTCCAGCTCACGATCGATCCCGACTCGTGGGGCTTCCTGTTCGTGCACGGCGATCGGACCTCCGCGATCGAGGTCACGAACCTCGCGGCCGCGCGGGATGGTGACGAGCACCGGCTGCTGGGGATGACGCCGGCGCTCAAGCGGATCGGCTCGCTCGTGCGGGATCTGGAGGCGCGCTATCACGTGTTCTTCCCGCGCCACCACGCGGCGGTGCGAAGTGATCTCCTGGGGAGTGAGCCGATGATCCGCGCCTGGGTGTCGGGCTTCTGACGCCAGCAGGCGCATCGTAAAGAGCTGCGACGGCAGGGCTCAGTGAGCGCTGGTGCCGCACCGCGCGCACTCGCAACGTTGGTGCGTGGCGAACGGCGCTCGGAGATTCGGGATTCCCGAAGGGGCACGTATGGTGCACCAGCTGGGCTCCACGTGCCAACCCCGGCGGTCCACCGCCTCGACGCCGAGACCGCGCCGTTCCGTCAGGAGACGGAACGAGGGCTGATTGGCGAGCTCCGGTGCACCAGCATCGAGGGCTACCGGACACTCCTGGTCCGGACGTACAGCTTCGTGGCACCGCTCGAGCGCAGCCTGCTCGACACCGCCGGGCTCGACCGGCATACCGATCGCCGCCGATTCTGCAAGCACGCGCTGATCGAGCACGATCTCCAGGCGCTCGGGCTGCGCTCGCTCGAGCTGCAGTCACTGCCGCAGTGCATGTGGATCCCGTGGTTCGACGACGCGCATACCGCGCTCGGCTGGGCCTACATCATCGAGCGGAGCACCCTGAGCCACGCCGAAACCTTCCGCCAGCTGGCGTCGGCGCTGCCGGGGGAGGCAGCGTTCGCGGCCTCGTACCTCAAGTGCTACGCGGGCGCGGTCGGCGAGTCGTGGCAGAGCTTCGCGGAGAGCCTCGATGCGGCGGTCTCGCAGCCCGAGCACCTGACGCGCATGGTCGCCGGTGCGCTGGCCGGCTACCACCAGCTCCGCCAGTGGCGCCGCACGCTCGACGGCGCTCCGGCTGCCGGCGCGCGACGACCGACGACGGATCCGCCGTCCGAGCGTGCGTCGCACGCCGACGGCGCCGACGCCGACACCTCCGGGTGACCGGATCCAGGATCTCGCGACCGCGCACGCGCGTTGGCGGGGCCGGTTCCGACCATCACGAGCGCGCCGAGAGCCGGGCCAGCACCCGGCGGACGGCGGAGGCCTCGACGGGCTTGGTCAGGTGGGCGTCGAAGCCGGCGAGCTCGGAGCGTCGCCGGTCCTCGTCGCTGCCCCAGCCGGTGACCGCGATGATGAGCGTGCGCTCGAAGCCGGGCTCCCGACGCAGCACCGTCGCGACCTCGTAGCCGTCCATGCCCGGCAGCCCGAGATCGAGGAACACGACCTCGGGGCGGAACTCGCGCGCGGCCTCGACCGCTTCGGGACCGGTGTACGCGGTGCGGGTGTCGTGGCCATCGTGGTCGACCAGCATCGCGAGGGTCTCCGCGGCATCGATGTTGTCGTCGACCACGAGCACGCGCCCACCGCCGGGGGCCGCGTGCGCGCGCAGCCCCGGGGAGCTCGCTGGCTCGCGCGTCCGCCCGTCCTCGTCGTCGAGCAGTGGGATCCGGAGGCTGAACGTGCTCCCCTGTCCGGCGCCCGGACTCTCAACCCACACGCGCCCTCCGTGCATCTCGACGAGGTTACGCACGAGCGAGAGTCCGATGCCGAGGCCACCCTGCGCGCGATCCGTGGTGCGCCCGATCTGCGTGAACAGATCGAACACCCTGGTGAGCATGTCGGCAGGGATCCCCTGGCCGCTGTCGGCGACGCAGATCAGCGCCGCATCGCCGACGTGCCGGGCGGAGATCGTGATGCGGCCGCCCGGCGGCGTGTACTTCGCCGCGTTGTCGAGCAGGTTCGAGACCACCTGCGCGAGCCGGGTGAGGTCGCCGAGGAGGACGAGCGGCGGCTCGGCGATATCGATGGTCAGCGAGTGGCCGGCGGCCTCGATCAGCGGCAGGCTGGTCTCGAGCGCGTGATCGAGGACCGTCTGCACACGGACCCGCTCGCACTTCAGCTCGAACGTGCCGCGGCTGACGCGCGCGACGTCGAGGAGATCGTCGATCAGCCGGACCATGTGCCCGAGCTGTCGCTCCATCACCGAGCACGCCTTCGCGGCGACCGCGCCGGTCGGTGACACCTTGAGCAGCTCCACGCCGGTGCGGATCGGCGCCAGCGGGTTGCGGAGCTCGTGCGCGAGCGTCGCGAGGAACTCGTCCTTGCGGCGGTCGGCCTCCCGGAGTGCCTCCTCGCTCTCTCGGAGCTCCCGGAGGGCGCGGGCGCGCTCGAGGGCCTCCCAGCACCGATCCGCGACCAGCCTCACGAGATCGACCTCGTCCTGCCGCCACACCCGCGGTGACGTCTGGTGCACCGCGAGGCCGCCGGCGAACCGGCCGGCCTTGTGGACCGACACGCTGATCACCGCGCGGATCATCGCGGCGCCGTACGCCGTGCGCACCGCCGGCTCGATCCGCGGATCGGTGGCGACGTCACCGACGACGAAGGGCACGTTCACCCGGCTCAGGCGCGCGAACTCGGCACCGAAGTCGGTGAGCTCGAAGCGGCCGACGATGCTCGGGATCCCGCGCGCGAAGTCGCCGACCATCGTGAACGCATCCTCGCCGTCGGCCTCGGCGTACGCGCAGCGATCGACGCCGAGGTGCTCGGCGAGGTGGCGCGCCACGGCCTCGATCGTTACCCGCGGGGCGGTGAGCTGCTGCGTGAGCGGGGCGAGCTCGGCGAGGAAGCGCTGCTGCTCGGCGGCGCGCTTGTGATCCGTCATGTCCTGGACGACGCCGAGCATGCCGACGGGCGCACCGGCCCGGTCGTAGACGCCGCGGCCGCGCGCGAAGACCCAGACTTCCCGGCCGTCATCCTGTCGGCGCACGCGGTAGTCGTAGGCGTAGTCGGTCCGAGCGGCGAGCGCGCGTCGCATCGCCTCGCCGGCGCGCGTCGCGTCCTCGGGCCGGATCCAGCTCCGCACCGTCGCCCACGTCGGGCGGTGACCCTCGGGCATCCCGAAGATCCGGCACGCCTGCGGCGACGCCTCGACGACGTCATCGCTCGCCGTCCAGGCCCACGCGCCGAGGTGACCGGCCTCGAGGGCGAGCCGCAAGCGGTCCTCGCTCTCGCGCAGCGCCCCGGCGAGCCGCTCCTTCTCCGCGAGCACGGCGTGCAGGTGATCGCGCTCGGCCTCGACGGCCTCGCAAGCCCGCAGCTCGGTCGTGACGTCCTTGAACGCGATCGCGATGTGCGTGACGTCCCCGGCGCTGCCGCGGAGCGGGAAGAACGTGCACGACACCGCGACCCGCTTGGCGTCGGTCACGTGGACGTGCTCGAGCTCCTTCGGGTCGTACCAGGTCGTCGGGGTCTGCACGGTCTCGCCGTGGAGCGCGCGCTCCGCCGCCGCGGCGCGCACGAAGGTCCGGGGCGCTCCGCGCGCCTCGCGGCAACCATGACACGGGGGAGGCGGACGCCCACCGCGGAGGAACGTGCGTCAGCGCGCTCCGAGCGGTCCTGAGCGGCTCACTTCCCGACCGCGTTCACGTCGTCCTCGATCGCGTCGAACGTGAGGTCGACGTCCTTGGTATACGAGCTCCAGCTCGCGTCACCCGTGCCGGGGATCGCCGCGAGCTTGGTCGCGAGCTGCTCGCGACGCGCGCGCAGCCCGACCACGGCGTCCCGCGACTTCGCATCGGTGCGGGTCGCCAGCGTCGCGAGGGACGCATCGAGCTTGGCGAGCCGCTGCTTGACCGCGGCGCCGTACGCGGCGCGTGCCTGCTCGAGCGTCAGCTCGGCGGAGCCGAGTTGCTGGCGCTGCTGCTCGAGCAGCTTCTGCTTGTCGGCGAGCTCCTGCTGCTCCTTCAGGAGCTCGCGCTGGCGCTGCTCGATCTCGGCCTGGTTCTCCGTCACGGCCTTCGAGGTCTCCTTGAGCTCGGACTGCGCCTTGCGCAGCTCCGCGGAGGGCCGGTCGGTGTCCTGCGAGTTGTCCTGCTTGCCGCAGCCGCTCGCGACCAGGAGCCCCGCGAGGCCCACGCCCAGACCCAGACGGCGCACCATCGCAGGTGCCGGGCGGGTGGACGGGGTCGGGCGGGCGCGGGAGGCGAGGCGGGCTGGCATGCTGCGCGATCCACCGTGCAATACCAGGGCCCGGGGCAGCGCCACAGTGGCGAGCGTGCTCGTGCGCACGCCGTCGCGCCGAGCGCGCCGACGGCCGCTCGCCGACGCCTCGCCCGGTGAGCACGTCGCCGGTGCGCGTGCGCTCGCGCAGACATTCGGAGATGTGCATCTCGAGATACGGGCGATCCGCGTGATACAGCAAGGTGATGCTGCCCAGCGCGTCGAACCTCGAGGACGTCCGCCCGCTGACCCGCGTGTTCCGCGCGCTGGGCGACGAGATGCGCGTGCGGATCGTGGCGCTGCTCGTCCATGGCGAGCTCTGCGTCTGCCACCTCGAGCAAGGCCTCGGCCTGAGCCAGCCGAACGCCTCGCGGCAGCTGGGCATCCTCAAGGCCGCTGGCATCGTCGACAGCCGTCGCGAAGGGACGTGGGTGTACTACCGGCTCACCGAGCAGGAGCACGCGGCGGTCGAGCGTGTCCTCGACGTGCTCGCGAAGACCTTCGGCGCCGCGCGCGCGCTCAGGGCCGACCATGCCCGGCTGCGCCGGTCCTGCGGGCCCGGCGCCTGCAAGTGAGCGGGCCCTGCAGATCCGCTGCGTCCTTCCGGACCGGTCGCCGTCTCCCCTACAGGAGGATGCACCATGAGGGATGTCACCGCTGATCAGGCCCGGACGATCGTCCGCGAGCACTACGCCAACGTCTCGACGAACCAGGTGAGCTGCCAGCCCGGGTGCTGCGGCACGCTGCCGGCCGGCGCCTCGCGGGGCCTCGGCTACTCGGAGGCCGAGCTCGCCGTCGTCCCCGAAGGCGCGGACCTCGGCCTCGGGTGCGGCAACCCCACCGCGATCGCCGGGCTGCGCGCCGGGGAGACCGTGCTCGACCTCGGATCGGGCGGCGGCTTCGATAGCTTCCTGGCGGCGCGCGCGGTCGGGCCCACGGGCCGGGTGATCGGCGTCGACATGACGCCCGAGATGATCACGCGCGCGCGCGCCAATGCCCGCAAGGTCGAGGCTGCCAACGTCGAGTTCCGGCTCGGCGAGATCGAGCACCTGCCGGTCGCCGACCAGACCGTCGATGCGATCCTGTCGAACTGCGTGATCAACCTGTCGCCCGAGAAGGACGCGGTGTTCCGCGAGGCGTACCGCGTGCTCCGGCCGGGCGGCCGGCTCGCGATCAGCGACATCGTGGCGATCGCGCCGATCCCCGCCGAGCTCCAGGCGCAGGCCGCCGCGCTCGCGGGCTGCATCGCCGGCGCGGCGCCGCTCGACGAGGTCCGGGCGCTGCTCGCGAAGGTCGGCTTCATCGACATCCAGGTCACGGTGTCGCCGCGCAGCGCGGCGATCGTCGACTCCTGGCTCGCGGGCGCCAGTGCGTTCATCGCGTCGGCGACGATCGAGGCGCGCCGCGCGGAGCCCGCC